>NZ_CP183076.1:600000-788016 GCF_048401115.1 Pseudoalteromonas sp. US3C1013
GATGGTCATTTCATCGTTGCAATCAACAAACACTGTCGGCGCTACAAAATAGCCATCTGGTGCAGATGCTGGAGAAAGCGTTGAACCACCCGTTAATAATGTTGCACCTTCTTTAAGGCCTTTGTCGATGTAACTCATCACTAAATCTTGATGCTTCTTAGAAATAAGCGCGCCAAAGTTAGTATTTAAATCTTGCGGGTCACCGGCAATAATATTGTTTTCGGTACGTGTTTTAAGTTCATCAATAAATTGTTGATACACATTCTTGTGAACATAAATACGAGTGCAGTTCGTACAAATTTCACCTTGGGTATAAAAGTTACCTAGCATGGCAGCACTTACTGCTTGCTCAATGTTGGCGTCATCAAATACTAATAATGGCGATTTACCACCTAGTTCCATAGTCACATCTTTTAATGTGCCTGCAGCACTGGCGACTACTTTTTTACCGGTACCTACTTCACCAGTAAATGATACTTTTTCAATATCTTGATGTGCAGTAAGCCATTGGCCTACTTCACCGGCGCCTTGAACTACATTAAATACGCCAGCAGGGACGCCTGCTTCAATAAACACCTCGGCTAATTTAATTGCACCAAGCGGCGTTTCTTCAGACGGCTTAAAAATAAATGCATTACCCGCTGCGAGGGCTGGGCCTGATTTCCAACATGCAATTTGTAATGGGTAGTTCCATGCACCAATACCGGCACAAATACCTAAAGGCTCTTTGCGTGTGTAGTAAAAGTCATCGCCAACCATTTGTTGTTGACCAACTTGTGCAGGGGCAAGGCCTGCAAAATATTCAATTACATCTGCGCCTGTTTCAACATCTACGCAGTTAGCTTCTTGCATTGGTTTACCAGTATCGAGTACTTCAACCAGTGCAAGCTCATCATTGCGCTCGCGTAAAATAGCAACGGCGTTTAGTAAAATACGGCTGCGCTCAATAGGGGTCATCGCTGACCAAACTTTAAAGCCTTGTTTTGCACTTTCTATCGCTGCGTTTTGAACATGCTGGTCAGCGACTTCAACGGCATAAATTACCTGGCCGGTTGCAGGATTTACTACATCAAATGTTTCGCCGCTTTTATTTGCAAGGAATTGGCCGTTGATAAAGTTTTGATAGATAGGTGTAGTCACGTTAGGCTCCATATTGCTTGATAAGTGAATGCACGTAGTTTTTAGCTAGTGATTCACTGTGTTTAAACTGATTTTCGTCTGATTGGCTTAATACGGCACGAAGCCATAAGCCATCAATCATTGCTGCGGTTAATTCAGCCGCGAGGGTTGCTTGCGCTAAAGGCATTAATTGCTTAAATGAAACGGTTAAATTGCTTTGCAAGCGTTTACTGTTTACATTTTGCAAACGATGAAGTTCCTTATCGTGCATTGATTGCGCCCAAAAACTTAACCACGTCCGAGTGGTGTCTTTTCGTTGTTGTACTAGCGCAAAGTTTGATTCAACAATAAACATTAACCTTTGAGTTGCTGTGGTATTTTCATTAACCTTACTAATTAAGTCGTCTTTCAAGTTCGAGAGTAAGTAACGCACAGTTGCTTCAATTAGCCCCTGTTTCCCACCAAAGTAATGGCTAATTATGCCTGATGACATTCCAGCGTTTTTACTAATACTATTGATAGTAGTCGCCTGTAATCCTTTTTGAGCAACTGACTCTATAGTCGCGTCAATTAGCTGCTGACGCCTTACAGGTTCCATTCCAACTTTAGGCATAATTTTTATTAATTGATCGTTCAATAAAGATAAGCTTAAGGTAATAGCTCTAACAATTCAAGGCTTGTGTAAATGGTAAGAGAGTAAAGTATGGATAAATAATTAACAAAATGAGTATGAAATGATGTAAAATTAACAACTCAAGACCTTGTTTAAAGTCTTTAAATAACAATGGTTTGTATGTTTTATTGGTATTGTTCTTTATAGTGTAATCAATTCTTTACGAGGTGAGTGAAACTTTTAGTGATTTATTTGTTAGTGCGATAACTATTAGAGTACTAATTGTATTTTTTACCAGCAAGGCATTTACATAAAGGTAAAGGGAATAGATATGTTGGTGCAATCAAAATCCGGTTTCAAAGAGAAATATGGGAGGTAAATTAAACAAATGTTAACGCGAAGTAGGGGCAAAATAAGGCGCTGTTTAGCTTTCAACAACACCTTTAAATAATAAGGGATAACGTCTTAAACGATTGCCAATATAGTCATCGGCCATAATCTGCTCACAAATTTCGTCGATGTTATCAGTCGCTTCAAACACCCAATCAAAACGTTCAATCGCGAGCAAAAAACCGCGCTTTAAGTGTGTTTGTTCGCGGTAATAAGCAAGATTATTTTTTATCAGTTGCAGCTTTTCAGGCTCAGCTTTTAATTGCGCAATAACTTGGTGAATAAACTGCAAATTGCGCGAACTAGTTGGTCTATTTCGTCTATTTGTTGGTCGCATTACTCTTCATTAGCTATGTTGTAAAGTTTCTTCAAAAAGTCGTCTTTGTGTTTGTCATGTTCGTAATCTAAATGGTAGGTATTATGAAATCCAAAGCGTAATAACACCCCACTGCCTTGTAAGTAAACGGTATAGCCGTCAATATCAGAAAATGCAGTTACTCCCTGATAAAGCTTACCTTCTTCTGTGGTCTCACCTCGTTGCTGGATACGTTCGTAAACCGCTAGAATCTGTTTGTTGTCGATTTCATTTTTCATTGTCTGCACCTTTATTTACTCTTTCATACGCTATAGATATGCGGGTCGATCATCATAAAAACAATAGTCAAGAATGTGTGATATTGCTTTGCTATTTTTAATTTATAAATTATGCTCAGAGCTCACTCTATGTTGAGCTTTTACCATGATAGACAAGGCGTTACTTTTAAAAACTCGTGACTTATCCGACCAACTCATTGCGCTGCAAACCCCAATTAGAATTCTCGATGCAATTAATTGGGATAAACAGACTAAAGAAGAATTTTTTAGGCAAAAATGCCAAAAAAATCCTTTAATAGACCGTGCTTACTACCAACAGCGAGATTTAGGGTTTGTGCCTAGTGAGTTGCGCCAAGCATTTTCAACACTGCACCGAAATATTATTAATCAGTTGGGGCAATTAAACCCAATAACTCAATATATGGGTAAAATGTGTAGCGAATATAAAACAGTGCTTAATATGCTGGAGTACCGAGGTACTGCCGAATTTCATGACTTGTCGGTAGAGCTTTTTGGGCATCCAAAAGACCTTTTTCATGCTGGTGAGCCATCGTTATCTGAGCTTGCTAATATGCTTGAGCAGCCATTAAAAAGTTTGCTTGATGCGAACATTTTGCCTGAAGATCCTAAAAATATTGATGCCAGTGATGCGGTGCGTATTTTGTCTGAGCAGGTCAATGCCAGTATGCAAGGGATTAATGTGGAAGTAATGCTTAGTGATGGAATTGTCAGTGATGCGGCAGCAGGAGCTAACAATATAAAGCTTAATCAAGATGTTAAGTTTTCTCAGCGCGAATTAGATATTTTAGAGGTGCACGAGGGCTGGATCCATGTAGGCACCACTCAAAATGGCTTAGCGCAACCTTATTTAACTTGTTTGAGTAAAGGCACGCCAAGCTCTACCGTTACCCAAGAAGGGCTTGCAGTACTGACCGAAATAATTACTCTTAAATCAACACCACGTCGCTTATCAAAATTAGTAAACCGTATTCAAGCGGTCACCAAAGTGATTGATGGTGCTGAGTTTGTAGATATATACCGAGATTATGTAGCACAAGGGTTATCAAAAGACGACAGCTACACCCTTGCACAGCGTGTATTTAGAGGTAGCACCGCAACCGGCTTACCGTTTACTAAAGACATTGCTTATATAAAAGGCTTTGTATTGGTTTATAACTTAATTCGGGTGGCGATACAGCTTGGCAGAATTGACCAATTACCGCTATTGCTGGTGGGTAAAATATCAATTGATGACTTTAGGTTAATATCGCAACTACATGATTTAGGTGTGATTGAAAACCCACAATTTGTGCCGCCTCATTTTAAAGATTTAAGAGGACTTGCTACGTGGCTGAGCTTTGGTCGTTTTATTGGTAATTTGTCATTTGAACAATTAGAAAACGACTACAAGCCGTTGTTTTTATGATTTATAAGTGAGCTTTTTCTCAGAAACAAAAAAAGCCCAAAAATGGGCTTTTTTTAATTTAGCACAACTCAGTTAACGTGCGTTTGTGCTCTCGAAAATTTTATCTGCAGAGGCTGCAACAAATCCAGTGTAAATTTCACCATCAGGTTTTGGATAACGAATAGCAAACTCGTAAAAACAGCTAGGAATGCGCATATCGCCATCGCTAAAGGTCACAGCGTATTCATCAGCTAATGTTGATGATTGCTCTAATAGCACTTCTGGTGAGCCTTTTACTTCGCCTCCTGAGGTATTAAGTGCAAAACCGGCATCTTTAAGAGCTTGGTTTACATCATGGATGTTATCAAATTTAGCTAAGGTATTAATGTTCACAGTAAAATGATTTGCACGGTAACCCCACGCAGACATCCACGCTGCATATTCGCTCTCAGCTAATAACTTTTTGTAAGTATCAGTGCTTACTTGCCAGTGTGTGCCTGAATATAAAAAATTATCGGCAGTCACAGCGCTTTCGTCAATTTGTGCCACCATATCCGTAACGATTGCTTGTAGCTCAGGCGAAAATTTTTCAACTAATAATTCAGAAATAAACACTTTAGGCTGTGTCGGATCGCTATGCTCATAATGCTTGGCGTAGAGTTTTTTTGCTTCAAAGTGATATTCACCACATTCTTTATAACCAATAGCTAAAAAGTGCGCAGCTAGTTTTTCAAGGCCTACTTTTTCTATGTTAAAAGTACGCAGTGCAATATGGTCGTTAATAATGTCGTCTTTTTGCGTTGAGCCTAATAAGTCATGAATTTTATCAGCTGATGGCGTTACTGTTAGGTAGTTTTGCCATAAGTTATCAAATAATGTGTTTACATCAGTATGCATGGTAAATCCTTAAATTTTCTAAAATTGTTATTCAATAATTAAGCCCGGCGCGAGGGTTTGCGGTAAGTTAACTTTTTCTGACTCTACTGAGGCCACTGGGTATGCGCAGTAATCAGCAGCATAGTATGCACTAGCTCTGTGGTTACCACTGGCACCTATGCCACCAAATGGCGCTGCGCTTGATGCGCCTGTAATAGGGCGGTTCCAGTTAACAATACCGGCACGAATACGTTTTAAAAAGTGGCTGTAATCATCTTCGCTGTCTGCAAGTAAACCTGCAGATAAACCAAAGCTGGTGTTATTCGCCTCTGCTATAGCGCTATCAAAGTCAGTGTAACGATATACTTTAATTAGCGGGCCAAAGTGTTCTTCATCGGCGATTTCATCGATTTTAGTGACATCAATAATACCCGGGCTGACAAAGCCAGTGCCTGGTTTTAATTGTTTAAGCTCAACGAGTACCTCAGCACCTTGTTTAACTAGGTCAGCTTGCGCTGCAACCATGCCTAAGGCGGCTTTTTCACTGATCATGGCACCCATAAATGGTTGATCGTCAGCAAAGCTATCATCTACAAGGATATTTTTGGTTGCGCTGATCAGCTTTTCTAAAATAGCATCGCCATTGGCTGATTTTTCAATAAATAATCGACGTGCACAAGTACAACGCTGACCCGAAGTAATAAAGCCCGATTGAATAATATCGTGAACGGCTGCGCTCACATCAGCAACATCTTTAACCACTAGCGGGTTATTACCGCCCATTTCAAGCGCTAAGATCTTACCTGGATGGCCTGCAAATTGTTTATGTAATAAATGCCCTGTGTTTGAGCTACCAGTAAAAAATAAGCCATCGATATCTTGATGTGAAGCAAGTGCTTTACCTGTTTCTAGTTCACCTTGAACAAGGTTTATAACCCCAGCAGGTAAGCCTGCTTTTAGCCACAGCTCTAAAGTAAACTGTGCTACGTAAGGAGTTAGTTCTGATGGTTTAAACACCACGGTATTACCCGCTAATATAGCAGGGACTATATGACCGTTTGGTAAATGCCCAGGGAAATTATATGGGCCAAAAATAGCCACTACACCATGTGGTTTGTGGCGAATAAAGGCTTTTGCGCCAGGCATTGGGTTTTCGGTTGTGCCAGTTCGTTCATTGTAAGCACGGATAGCAATAGCAACTTTGCCTGTCATCGCACCGACTTCTGTGCGCGTTTCCCATAGTGGTTTACCTGTTTCACGAGCAATAATGCTAGCAAATTCTTCGCTGTGTTCTTTTAATTGGGCAACAAAGTTTTCTAAAATGGTAATACGTTGTTCAATTGGCATATCTGCCCATTGAATTTGCGCGGCTCTTGCCGCTTCAATAGCACTGCTAACTTGTTCGGGGCTGGCACCATTACCTTGCCAAACAACTTCGCCATTGCTTGGATTAACAGAATTAAAAGCAGGGCCTTGGCCTGCGTGCCATTGGTTATTAATTAGTTGTGTGTTCATAAATAGTGTTACAGGCGGAAAAATCGCGCTGCATCTCCTTGATTTAAATGAAGTGCATCAGCTACTTCTTGGCTGATAACTAAGGTGTGCTTTGCTTGATTATAATGAGCGTGTTTAGTGAACGTGGCTCTAAAGTCGCTAACCCCTTGATTACAAATAGCAAGGGTATCTGAGCTTTGCTCATTAATATGTTCAAGTTCACCAATGGTAATTGGGCATACTTGTGAATCACGAATACTGCGAATATTACCGAGCTTTGCCTCTACCGTGGGACCTGCGTCAAATAAATCAACGTAGCCACGATGTTCAAACCCTTCTTTTTCAAGCAACTTAAGTGCAGGCTTGGTTTTATCATGAACATGACCAATCACCGCTTGTGCTTTTTTACTTAGCAAGTTTACATAGATAGGGTATTTAGGCATAAGCTCGCTAATAAATACTTTATCGCCTAAACCAACTAAGTGATCAGCTTGTGGAAATTCAATACTAAAAAAGTGTTCTTGTAACCATTGCCAAAATGGAGAGTGCCCCTGTTCATCACTCACGCCACGCATTTCAGCAATTACAGTGTCGGCAAAGCGTTCACTATGTTGTGCCATAAATAAAAAGCGTGAACGTGATAAAAACCGCCCTGTTAAGCCTTTTCTGCTGTCTTCACGTAAAAATAAAGTACATATTTCTGAGCAGCCTGTGTAGTCATTACACATACTTAAAATATCAACGGTATTGTAAACGTTTAAGGTGGGTGAATGATGGACAGTTTTACCTAAATGGTAGTGATACAAAGGCACAGACAAACCGACGGCCGCTTCTATGGCGGTAGTACCAATTACTTTGCCAGTGTCACTGTCTTCTAAAACAAATAAATAGCTTTCATCGATAGGCTTATTTACATTTTTAGTAAAGCTGTTTTGTGCACGGTCTATTTTTTCTTGTAGTTGTCCATCATCGACAGGTAAAGAGGTAAAACCATGGCCTGATTCAATGGCAATCTCTTTAAGTGCTGCAAAATCATTGACAGTAATAGGACGTAATACTTGCATTAACTACTTGCTCCAATAAAGCCCTGAGGTAAACATTTATCTCAGGGCTTTATATGTTTTACTTAGTGATTAACCGTTTACAACTTCGCTTACTGCTTTTTCAAAGCGAGCTAAGCCTTCCTTAATATCCTCAAATGGGATCACTAATGAAGGTGTAAAGCGGATAACGTTCATTCCGGCTACTAAATTCATTAAACCGTTATTAGCACTTGCAACTAAGAAGTCGCGAGCACGGCCTTCAAATTTTTCATTTAATGCAGCACCAATAAGTAAGCCTTTACCACGGATTTCACTAAATACATGGTATTTTTCGTTAATGGCATTTAGACCATCACGGAACATTTGTTCACGTTCTTTTACGCCATTTAAAACCGCAGGGGTATTTACTGTATCAAATGCAGCTTCTGCAACAGCACATGCCAATGGGTTACCACCGTAGGTAGAACCATGAGTCCCTATTTTTAGGTGTGCTGCAATGTCAGTAGTCGTGATCATAGCGCCAATTGGGAAACCGCCACCTAATGCTTTTGCCGTGGTTAAAATATCAGGAATAACATCTAAGCCTTCGTATGCATATAAATGACCTGTACGGCCAACGCCGGTTTGTACTTCATCAAAAATAAGCAGTGCGTTATGCTTAGTACACAGTTCACGTACTTTTTGTGCAAACTCATTGGTTGGTGGCACAATACCGCCTTCACCTTGTAATGGCTCCATCATTACTGCACAAGTATCATCGCCAATTAAGGCTTCAAAGGCAGCAATATCATTGTAGTCACAATGAACAATATCAGCAGGCTTTGGCCCAAAACCATCAGAATAAGCGGCTTGGCCACCTACAGTTACAGTGAAAAAAGTACGGCCATGAAAGCCTTTATTAAAAGCGATGATCTTAGACTTTTCAGCACCAAATTTGTCCAAGGCAAAGCGACGCGCTAACTTTAAAGCCGCTTCGTTTGCTTCAGCTCCTGAGTTTGCAAAGTAAACTTTTTCTGCAAAGGTAGCATCAACCATTTTCTTAGCTAAGCGAAGTGCTGGCTCATTGGTCATTACATTTGCTAAGTGCCAAATTTTTTCGCCTTGCTCTTTTAGTGCGCTCACTAATGCAGGGTGACAATGACCTAAACAATTAACCGCAATACCACCGGCAAAATCGATAAATTCGTTGTTATTTTGATCCCACACGCGTGAGCCTTCACCACGAACGGGAATAACTGCAGATGGGTTGTAATTAGGGACCATTACGTCGTTAAATAAATCTCTGGTTACTTGCATTTTTACACCTAAATTAATCACATAAAAAACGTTGCTGAAAAATAACGATAAGCTCAGGCTTATTCAGCAATACAATGCGTTCATACTTATTAAAAATGTCATTATCAAAGGTTATGGATTAAATTTGCAGTGCTATTTTGTGAAAAATGATTAGAATAATAGTCAAAATAACGAACCTTATTAGCATTATGATAACTCCCCAAGATAAAAAGCTACTATCAGTATTAAAAACGAACGCTAGAGCAAGTATTTCTGACCTTGCAAGGCATTTAAATTTATCCCGCTCAACAGTGCAAAGTCGCATGCTTAAGTTGGAGCAAAGTGGGGTGATTAAAGGGTATAACGTTGACTTTGGAGATGATTTTTTAAATAGCTTAGTTTCTGCACATGTCTCAATAAAGGTCAAACAAAAGCTAACGACTAAAACCAACGTAGAGTTAAAACAAATAGATGCCATATCTCAGTTGTATGCAATTAGCGGTGAATTTGATTTAATTGCCATTGTCGAAGCTCAAAACCTCGAGCAGTTAAGCCACTTATTAGACGATATAGGTAATTTAGATGGGGTAGAGCGCACTCGTTCATCGGTTATTTTAGAAACCAAATTTAAGCGTTAATTAGATTTATTTCTAACCATTCAGTGAGTATTAATTATTTGCATTTAGGCTCACTTAATTGTAATCTCCTCGTTATTAGAAACAAGGATTGTTTTTGACCAAATCAATAGGCTTTTCGCCCCTGCATTTGCCACAATCCTCCAATACTAAACAAACCTGATAAGTATAGTTATTACATGCAAGAACACTAGTTGATTACAATGTGAGAAACAGGACGTTTTGGCAAAACAGCTCAAAAACATTACAAGGAAATGTTATGAAATACACAACACTAGCTGCTGCAGCCCTATTAATAATAGGTGGCTCATATTTAAGTGCAAAGGCCACTTTATTTGACTCAAGCGATAACATAACGGTTGAAACTTACAGCGACATATTTTTCAAACTAGAATCCTCACCCGTCAATATTGATGAGATTATTACTGGCGCGAGTCAGTTTGCCAATAGCTTATGTGATGAAAGTATTTATCAAGAAGTTATTGGTGAGTCAGTAAACTCATGTAAGCAAAAATTCAAACAATCACAAGCGCAATGTGCTGACTTTATTACAAAAAATAGTCAGGCTATGTACACTGATAAGGTTGCTATAACGCTCGTATCTGAAAAGTTTATAAATTGCATGACGAATAGCTAAGTTATATTTTGTTCAAAGTTCACCCAAAGCTCCCTATTAGACTGGGTGACATTGGTATTTCAATATTTTAATTAGCATATTATACCCTGTGGTCTATGCTGAATTTATGAGTTGTTAATGCCCAGTTTGCTTTAGGGAGTACAATGCAAGAAAATTTACTAAACTCAGTTATCAAAATAACAAAAAACAGAGACGTAGACTCACTTGAATACAGCTTGATATCGACCATCCAAGAGTTTATTGGGTGTAAAGAAGTTTCAGTTTATAAAGACATAGAAGTTCAGGGTCAACTTACCATTGAACAAAGCCTTTGTTTGAAAGTGACTGGTGAAAAGCAATTTGAGTGGGTACAACGACAAATTGTTGCACACCCCGAGGATGAGCTTTTATCCTGCTTACGTTCTGCTTGCATTATCACGGTGCAATCAACAGATGGCATCGAACGCCGTTGGTTACCCATTACCCGCCAAGAGAAAACAGTCGCCGCAATTTCTGTGGTTTCAAACAGCCTAGATAGTCCAGCTCAGGTGATGTTGAATGCTTTTTGTCGTATTTTTGAAAATTATTTAGTGATTCTTCATGAAAACGAAAGAGATAAATTAACAGGACTATTAAATAGACAAACCTTTGAGAAAAAAATAAAACAACTGATTGAAAAACAAGTATTAAAAGTTCACAGTTCTTCCCGAGATGAGGGTAAAAGGCAAAAAAAATACGCATCTACATCTTGGTTAGCTATTTTAGATATTGATCATTTTAAAAATATAAACGACAAGTATGGTCATATTTGCGGTGATGAAGTACTGCTGATATTAGCGCAAAAAATGCGTCACTTTTTTCGTTCAACCGATTTAATTTTTCGCTTTGGTGGTGAAGAATTTGTGATTGTTTTTGAGCCCACTGATGCAGATTCCATATGTAATAAAATGGCAGAATTTTTACAACTCGTCAGAAATACTTCGTTTCCTTTTGTTGAAAACATGACGATCAGTGCTGGTTTAGCACGTATTAGCCCTTATGATTTCCCAATCACTGTAATAGAAAGCGCCGACAAAGCACTGTATTACGCTAAAAATAATGGCCGAGATAAGTTTTGTGTATACGAAGATTTAATCGCTGAACAGCTAATCAACGTACAAGAAAACGATTCAGAAATAGATTTATTTTAACCTACTGGGCTTGTGCGTGGCTTCGCTGTACCTTTACCTTAGTAACTTGATCGAGCTTTAAAAAATAAACATTACCGCCAATGCCTTTAAATTCCTCATCGGTAAAGGCAATTGTATTATCATCATAAAACGTGATCGCTTCTTTTTGGGTCACAATACCAAGATCAATTTTAGACACATCACCAGAGAAAAATTTATCCCCTTTAAAATTTTCAAACAGCCAAATGCTGGTTGAGTCTAGTAGCGCAAGTTTTTTTCTATCTGGGCTGAGTGCTGCAGAGGTGATCCAGCATAACTTTTCCATGGTGGTGCAGGTTCTAAATGAGTCAATTAGCTGGGCGTCAAAATTTGCTGCATGATCGCCTACTTTGTAAACATTGGTAATACCATCAAAGGGTTCAGTTCGGTTTTTAGTAAATAAATATAAGTGCCGGCCAAAAGCGACAAAAGCTTCTAAGTCATAATTGCGTTGATCAGGTTGTATTGGACTGCCGTCTAATTCTGGGTAGGTAAATTTAATTATCTCGGCTTCAGTGGTATTTGTTTTAATATCAATCGGGTTTTCTATTTTATAAATGGTTAGCCACTTACGTTCATTTTTATTATTACCAAAGTCACCCAAGAAAAAATGACCAAAGTTATTTTGTGTCATGTCCTCCCAATCAATGTTTTTTGCGTTGCTGACTAAAATTTCTTTAGCGATAGAGCCATCGTCATTGAGTCTATATAGCTTAGGTTCGTCGCCACTGTCATTAATAGCCCACAGACGTTTATATTTATCAAACTCAATGCCAGAAATTTCTTTTAACTTTGGGTCTACAGAGACAAGCTTTTTACTATATAGTGTATAAATTGAACTACCCACAACAGCGATGGTAGTGAGAAAAATAATAACAGAGGTAATAAGAATGCTTTTTTTAATCATAGTTTTTAAATATTTATCGGCATTGGCTAGGTAGATAATTATTATCGCTGATGATGTGGTTAAGCTAAAGGTTTTTTAACCTCAATGCGGTAATAAAAAACGATTATGTGTGAATTGTTGTAAAAGAAATTTAATCGGGTGTAGTTGGTTTAAAAATTGCTCAGTTAAAGAGCTTACCTAAAAACCTGTTTAAAATGGTTAAAAACTGCACCAACCTAGTGCGGTAAAATAAATAACGCACTGTAATAATGCGTAAATAATGTTTTGTTTAACTCTAAGCTTGTTTTTATGTGAATGAATGGATTCCACATCGCCTATTTAAGCTGTTTGGCCTGTGGCAAAGATGAATAACCCTTACGGTTTAGTTGGAGCCTATTATGTTGAATAAACGCTTTTTTAAGACAAAAAACGAAGCAGAAGTCACGTTTGAATTTTCTCATCCTGATGCTGATGATGTCTGTTTACTTGGGGAGTTTAATGATTGGCAGCCAGTGCCAATGAAACTGAATAAAAAGTTGGGTGTGTTTAAGTGTAAACAGCGTTTGCCTGTTGATAAAGAGTTTCACTTTCGTTATTTGATTAATGGTAAGCAGTGGGATAACGACCATCAGGCTGATGGTTATCGGGCTAATAATTTTGGTTCAGAGAACAGTATAGTAAATACACAACGCATTAATTAAGGTTGGTGAATGGACGCACTATCGCAATTATTTTATTTGCATGGAATAGGCTATGAATACACTAAGTACACTGGTGAACACGTTGTTTTTAGCGAACAAACGCGCAAGTTAGCCTTGCAGTGTTGTGGCGTTGACACCAGTGATGCAGAGCAAATAGATAAGTTAAATTACCAATTAGATGCGGCCACTTGGTTAACGCTTGCACCGGCTGTTAGCTTAGTAAAACAGCCTAGCAATGTGCTTAAAGTACGTATTAAAGAAACCGACGCGCACCATAAAATTACGCTTAACATACCTGCATTAAATATTAAGCTACAATTTGAACAAATTGCTGACTATGCGCCATTAGGCGAGTATTTTTTAAATGACTGCCGTTATATTGAAATAGCGTTGCCACTTACCCATTTACCTACGGGTTATTATGATGCGTTGCTGAGTATGGGAGCGCAATCGGCAACTACACAAATTTGGTCTATCCCTAAACAAGTTTATCAAATTGCCGATAGTAAACGCCTTGGCTTATCAATTCAGTTATATACATTAAAAAACCAAGCCGGAATGGGAATTGGTGATTTTAATGATTTACTTGAATTAACCACATTATGTGCAAAACAAAAAATGGATTATATTTTACTTAATCCTCTGCACTTATTATTTGCAGATAACCCAGAGTGCGCTAGTCCCTATAACCCCAGTAACCGCGCGTTACTCAATCCATTGTATATAGCAATTAACTTATCGACAGATAGTATTAACAACCCCGCTTTAGATGATTACTTATCTTCTTGTTGTTTAACGTCGCACAGCGAGCAAGATATAACCTTTATTAATTATAAAACGGTTACTGAGCAGAAATATAATGCCTTTAAACTGCTTTTTGTGCATTTTCAACAACAGGGTAGTCAAGCACGGCAAGACGAGTTTACAGCCTTTTGTAAACAGCACCGCGATGTACTTGCTATGCTAGAAACCACAGAACCGACATTCGACTATTACCTGCAATGGCAAGCACATAGCCAACTCATACTGTGCCAACAACATTGTATCGACCAAGGAATGGCGATTGGTTTGATTAACGACTTAGCAGTTGGCTGTGCCAAAGAGGGCAGCGAATATAAACATCAGCTGAAACTGTTTAGCCAAGATGCGACTGTAGGAGCTCCACCGGATCCTTGGGCTGAAAGTGGCCAAAATTGGGGTTTGCCAGCAATAAATCCTCAGCGCCTTGCTGACAATAACTATTATTTTTACCGCTCACTTATACGCGCCAATATGAATGCTGTGGGTGGATTACGCATTGATCATGTTATGGCAATTAGACGTTTATGGTGGTGCTTTAGCAATAATAACAGCCAAGATGGTTGCTATGTTTACTATCCATTCGAGCACTTGTTAGCTATTTTGAAAATAGAATCTCACCTAAATAAGGCTGTCGTGATAGGCGAAGATTTAGGTGTTGTGCCACCTGAAGTAAAAGAAGCGCTGGTGAGCAGTGGAATTTTTTCAAACAGTTTATTTTATTTCGAAAAACAACAAAATGATGAATTTGTTAATCGTGATGATCTTAGCGAACAATGCCTGCTGATGATTGCCAATCATGACGTACCGCCATTTGTTGGCTGGTGGCAGCATAGTGATTTAACCCTCAAACAACAGTATCAGCTGATTGATGCCGCTAAACACCAGCAGCTAGTGCAGCAACGTCAACAAGAGCAACAACGGTTAGTTGATTTTATTAATGCACAAGACACACATTCTGACATGTCATTAAACACTGATACTTTTGCGATTTATAGCGCGCTGGCTTTGTGTTTAGCAAAGTCGCCATCGCGATTATTTGCCCTACAAATTGATGACTTAGACAAACAATGCTACCCAGTTAACATTCCGGGTACAGATAAAGAATATCCCAATTGGAGACGGGTGTTAACACATACGTGCGAGGATATTTTTACTGATAACGCATCACTTTTGACTGCAATACATTCAATGAGGAATGGGTAAATGGGCAGTATAAAAAATATGAAATCAACGCCAGTGACTGATTATGATTCACAAGTTACTGCGCTCGCAGCAGGACGGTTTAAAGACCCGTTTAGTTTTTTAGGAGCGCACAGTACACAAAGCGGCATAGAAATTCGAGTGTATTTGCCAGCTGCACTGCAGGTTGAATTGTTAATTGGTGATCAAACAATTACTGCATTGCGCTATAAACAAAGTGATTTATTTATAGCTGAGCTATCAAGCATGCCGAGCAGTATGTATCAATGTCATGTTAGCTATAGAAGCAATAATATTACCTTTTACGATGAATACAGTTTTAGTAGTACCCTTGATGAGCAAGCAATGTACTTGTTCAATGAAGGGAGTCTTGAGCATGCTTATGCGCACTTAGGCGCGCAATTTATTACACAACAAGGCGTAGACGGTGTTCGTTTTTGTGTGTGGGCGCCAAATGCTGCCAGCGTTTCAGTGATTGGTGAATTTAACTTTTGGCAGTCCAATCGTCACTTTATGCGATTTCATCCGGCTAGTGGAGTATGGGAGTTATTTATCCCGGGGCTGTGCGCCGATATGTGCTACAAATTTGCTATCACCACACTCAGTGGTGAAGTTTTAGATAAAGCCGATCCCTTTGCTTTTAAAATGCAGCAAGCGCCAGGTACAGCAAGCATTTTACAATACAAACCCACCCCTATCACGCTTAGTGAACAAGCGATCAAAAATAGGCAAAAGCGTAATCATATTGATGCCGCTATTAGTATTTATGAAGTGCACTTAGGTTCTTGGCAACGCGCTGAGCATAATCGTTATTTAAGCTACAGCGAGCTGGCAGATAAGCTTGTAAGTTACGTGGTTAAAATGGGGTTTACGCATTTACAACTTATGCCTATCAGTGAATACCCGTTTGATGGTTCTTGGGGTTATCAGCCGGTAGGCTTGTTTGCGCCTACAAGCCGCTTTGGTGATTACAACAGCTTTAAATACTTAGTTGAGCAATGCCATAAAGCCAATATCGGTATTTTACTGGATTGGGTGCCGGGGCACTTTCCAAGCGACCCTCATGGGTTACATTGTTTTGATGGCACCCATTTATATGAACATGCTGATATGCGTCAAGGGTTTCACCCTGATTGGAATACCTATATTTATAATTACGATCGCCCTGAAGTTAAAAGCTTTTTAATATCAAATGCAATGTATTGGCTCAGTCAATTTGGCATAGATGGACTGCGAGTAGATGCGGTGGCATCTATGTTGTATCTTGATTACAGCCGAAAAGAAGGGCAATGGGTAGCTAATTGCTTCGGTGGCAGAGAAAACTTAGGGGCTATTGAGTGCCTTAAACAAGTAAACATACGCAGTTATAAAAATAACCCCGGTATTATGATGGTGGCTGAGGAGTCAACGGCGTGGCCCGGAGTAACGCAAAGCGTTGAGCATAATGGTTTGGGCTTTGGTTACAAATGGAATATGGGCTGGATGAACGACAGCCTGCATTACATGCAGCAAGACTCACTATTTAGGAAATACCATCATCATAAAATGACATTTTCTATGGTGTATGCTTTTAGTGAAAATTACATTTTACCACTGAGTCATGATGAAGTAGTCCACGGTAAAGGTTCACTTCTAAACAAAATGCCCGGTGACGATTGGCAACAGTTTGCTAATTTACGGGCTTATTATGCGTTCATGTGGGCGCATCCAGGAAAAAAACTTCTGTTTATGGGCGCCGAAATAGCACAGCGAAAAGAGTGGGATCATGACCATTCAATAGACTGGAACTTGCTTGAGTATCAAAGTCATCAAGGTATTCAAGATACGGTAAAACGCCTTAATCATGTGTACCAAGCCCACCCAGCACTTTATGAGCTTGATAGCTGTGCTACAGGCTTTTCATGGATAGATAATAATAACAATCAGCAAAGTATATTTAGCTTTATTCGTTATGCTAAAAGTGCTGACGATTTTATGGTTGTTGTCGCTAATTTTACCCCTACTGCTTATCAACATTTTACCTTAGGCGTGCCTGCTAAAGGCAGTTATAAGGTGATATTAAATACTGATGAGTCATGTTTTTTTGGCTCTGGCATTAATGTTACTGATGAGCCAAGCCAACTTATTCATTCAATTAATCAACCAAGCCATGGCTTTGATCACAGTATCACATTACAGATGGGTGGCTTAACCACTGTTTACTTACAAAAGGTGAATGATGAGTAATTGCTTTGAGGTTACCCATGGTGCATCTCTTCCATTGGGATCGACTGTACAAAACAACGGCGTCAACTTTGCCTTATACGCCCCTAATGCAAGCCAAGCTTTTGTTTGTTTATTTGATAAAAGTGGCCATACAGAAATATTAAAAATAGCTATGAATATTAATGAAGGCGGGGTGTGGAGTATTCACGTTGCGCCACTTAGCGCTGGCGCATTATATGGCTTTAGGGTTGATGGTGAGTATAACCATGAAAAGGGCATGTTATTTAATGAACATAAGTTGCTGATTGACCCGTATGCAAAAGACTTGTTTAACGAGTTTACTTGGAGCGAGCGCCATTACGGACAAATGCCGATAGGCACTAAAAGCGTGGTTAATAATGCGATAGATATGCCTAAATCTAAAGTGACTACATCGGTTGCTTATACCAATAAAAAGCCACAGCATAGCTGGGCTAATACGGTAATTTATGAGTGTCATGTAAAAGGTGCTACCTGTCGTCATCCAGGTATTCCAAAAGTACAGCAAGGCACGTTTTTAGGCTTAAGCCACCCGTGCTTTATTGAGCATTTAAAAAGTTTAGGTGTGACCGCTATTGAGCTTTTGCCTGTGCATGCGTTTATAAGTGAACAATTTTTAATTACTAAAGGGCTGCAAAATTACTGGGGCTACAATAGCATCAATTTTTTTACTCCCCATAAAGACTATTTGGTTAATGACGATATAAACGAATTTAAACAGATGGTTAGCGAATTACACCGCGCCAATATTGAAGTTATTTTAGATGTTGTATACAACCATACAGCAGAGGGGGGCAGTGATGGACCGATATTGTCTTTACGTGGCTTCGATAACCTCACTTATTATCGCACTATAAATGGGCAACCCAATGTATATATAAATGATACTGGCTGTGGTAACACCTTAAATATTGACCATCCAAAAACCTTGCAATTGGTTCTTGATAGCTTGCGTTATTGGGTGGAAGTTATGGGGGTTGATGGCTTTCGATTTGATTTAGCCACCATTTTAGGGCGTTCAAGCACGGGTTTTAGTGCCTCTCATACGTTTTTACAGGCCGTTGCACAAGATCCTATATTAAATAAAGTAAAACTGATCAGTGAGCCGTGGGATATAGGCCCTGGCGGGTATCAGTTAGGTGCTTTTCCTGCTCCTTGGCGTGAGTGGAATGATCAATACCGTGATGTGATTAAACGCTTTTGGCAAAGTGAAAAAGGCATTATTAGTGATGTTGCCAAGCGTTTACATGGCTCGTTTGATATTTTTGAACACAGTAACCGCGGCCCGCTTAATAGTATTAATTTTATTACCAGTCATGATGGTTTTACCCTTGCCGACTTAGTCAGTTATGAGCACAAACATAACCAAGCAAATGGTGAAAACAATCAAGATGGCCACAGCGCTAATTATTCGTTTAATTGCGGAGTTGAGGGATTTAGTAGCGATCCTGAAATAATAAACTTACGGCTCCAACAACAAAAAAACTTTTTACTTACCTTGCTACTCTCTAAAGGGGTGCCAATGATAGCCGCTGGCAGTGAAATGGCCCATTCTCAAGGTGGTAATAATAACGCTTATTGCCAGAATAACCGCACAAGCTGGCTGGCATGGAAAGACTCACAACTAAACCACTCATTAATTCAGTTTATAGATGATGCATTAAAAATTAGGCACGGTCACAGTGCGTTTAAACACAGTGTGTTTTTAGATGATATTGATGAACGTTTCACCGTTAAGTGGTTCACCGAGCAAGGTAAAAAAATGGATGAAACACATTGGCATGAAGATACGCGACAATTTTTAATGTATAGCTTACTTGATAAGCAAAATAAGCACGCCTTATTAATTATTTTAAACGCCAGTAAACAGCCCGTGGTCTGCCAATTACCACAATCGCCCATTACTGCGACATGGGCGTTAGTGTTATCAAGCGTAAATAACGCATCAACTGTTGTTGAAGAAGATGCAACCGTGAATATTTCAGCACAAAGTAGTTGGGTTTTTAGTGCCAATTTAGAAGGCGAAGATTATGACTAAGCAAGACGAGCAAGTGTGTGTGGTAAAAGGCTGGCAAGAAGGCCCGGTTATTGATGAAAGTACCTTAAGTGATGATTTAACTCGCCACTTTTATTACACCTTAGGGCGTGATGTGGTGGGAGAGTCGCAGTTGTATTTATATCATGCATTGGCGCTGACAATAAGAGATAGACTCGTTGCGCGTTGCAGAGAAACTAATCAGCAAATTAAACAACAAAAACGCCGCAAAACAGCGTATTTATCGCTAGAGTTTTTAATGGGTAGAGCACTGGGTAATGCGGTACTCAACCTTGATTTAGAGTCTCAGGTAAGTACTGCACTACAAGCTTACTGTACTGAGCTGGAAAATGTAGAACAAGCAGAGCATGATGCCGGCCTAGGTAATGGTGGCTTGGGGCGCTTAGCGGCATGCTTTTTAGATAGTTGCGCGAGTTTAGCGCTGCCAGTAGTAGGTTATGGAATTCGCTATGAATACGGCATGTTTAATCAATCAATAAAAGAAGGCAACCAAATTGAGCAGCCAGATAACTGGCTACGCGAAGGTCACCCTTGGGAATTGAGCGCTCCAGAGCAAGCTAAACGAGTTAAGTTCTCGGGTTATGTACAAAGTTATACTGATAAATTTGGCCGTGAACATCGCCAGTGGATTAGCTCCCAAGATGTGCTTGCGGTTCCTTATGATGTTCCCATTCCGGGCTATAAAAATAATATTGTTAATACCCTTAGGCTTTGGAAGTCTGAAGCAACCGATGAATTTAATTTAACCGAATTTAATGCCGGTAGTTATTCAGAAGCGGTGGCGCAAAAAAACCTCGCAGAGCAAATAACCATGGTGTTGTACCCTAACGACAGCAGTGAAAAT
Source organism: Pseudoalteromonas sp. US3C1013 (assembly GCF_048401115.1). Taxonomy (GTDB): domain Bacteria; phylum Pseudomonadota; class Gammaproteobacteria; order Enterobacterales; family Alteromonadaceae; genus Pseudoalteromonas; species Pseudoalteromonas undina. Next base: position 620,001 of record NZ_CP183076.1, read on the forward strand.
GGTAAAGAACTGCGTTTACGCCAGCAATACTTTTTATCATCGGCAAGCATTCAAGATGTACTGAGCCAGTGGATTGAGCAATACGGAGATAATTTTACTGATTTTGCTCAGCATCATGTTTTTCAGCTTAACGACACTCATCCTAGTATTGCCGTGGCAGAGCTGATGCGAATTTTAGTTGACGACCATGAACTCGACTGGGATCAGGCATGGAACATCACAATCAAAACCATGGCTTATACAAACCACACCTTATTGCCGGAGGCATTAGAGAAGTGGTCAGTGGGGTTATTTGCTAAATTATTACCACGTATTTTAGAAATTATTTATGAAATTAATGCCCGTTTCTTAGCAGAGGTTGCAAGGCATTGGCCGGGTGATGTGCAAAAGCAACGAGACTTATCATTAATTGAAGAGGGCGAAGAGCCGCAAATTCGCATGGCTTTCTTAGCCATTGTTGGTAGTTATTCAGTCAATGGCGTAGCCGCACTGCATACCCAGTTATTAACTGCGGGTTTGTTTAAAGATTTTTACTCATTATGGCCTGAAAAGTTTAATAACAAAACCAATGGGGTGACACCAAGGCGTTGGCTTGCTTATTGTAATCCGGGTCTGAGCCATATTATTAGCGAGAAAATAGGAAAAGACTGGGTAGGCGACTTTGCAAAAATTAGCCAATTACGCCGTTTTTATGATGATCCGCAATTGCACGTAACATGGCAGCAGGCAAAACGGCAAAACAAGCAGCGTTTAGTCGATTTAGTAAAACAAAAGTGTGGCGTCGAGTTTGATGTAAATATGCTATTTGATGTGCAGGTAAAGCGTATTCATGAATATAAGCGCCAGTTACTCAATGTCCTACATGTTATTCATTTATACGACCGCATTCGTCGTGGCGATACACAAGGCATGGTACCTCGTTGTGTATTACTCGGAGGTAAAGCCGCACCTGGTTATATGATGGCGAAGAAAATTATTAAACTGATTAATAATGTTGCTGAGGTGATCAACAAAGACCCTGAAGTATCGATGTTTTTAAGAGTTGCCTTTTTACCAAATTACAATGTGACCGCCATGGAAACTATATGTCCTGCAACAGATTTGTCGGAGCAAGTTTCTACAGCAGGTAAAGAAGCATCCGGTACCGGCAACATGAAGTTTATGATGAATGGTGCGCTCACAATAGGCACGTTAGATGGCGCGAATATTGAAATCCGCGATGCAGTAGGAGCTGAAAACTTCTTCTTATTTGGCGCACAAGCCGAGCATATTGACGAAATTAGAGCGCATTATAATCCCAGTGAAATTATTGCGAATAACTCAGCTCTAAACAGCGTGATGCATCTCCTTGAAAGTGGTCATTTTAATCTATTTGAACCCGGCTTATTTGATGATGTCATTAGCGGCATTAAAAGCAAAGACGATGCATGGCTAACCGCACATGACTTTGCCAGTTACATTGCAGCGCAGCGTGAAGTGGATAAAGCGTACGCTGATCAAACCCACTGGACTCAAATGAGTATTTTAAATACCGCGGCCAGTGGCTTATTTTCTAGTGACAGAACAATAGGCCAATATTGTGATGACATATGGCACTTAACCCCACTAGATACTTCACAGCAAACAGTAAAAACAAACACTGACACTAATAGCTGACACTAAATGGAGAGAGTAATATGCCCAGTTATGCAAATCGCTATATAAGTAATTTAACCAGAGACACCTATGCACTCATTCTAGCCGGCGGACGAGGTTCTCGTCTTCATGAGCTAACAGACTGGCGTGCAAAACCAGCCGTTTATTTTGGCGGCAAGCACCGTATTATTGATTTTCCACTATCAAATTGTATTAACTCTGGTGTAAGACGAGTAGGGATTGCAACGCAATATAAATCTCATTCGCTAATACGCCATGTAAATCGTGCATGGGGGCACTTTAAAAAGGAATTAGGCGAGTCAGTTGAGATTTTACCTGCATCACAGCGTAATGGTGATGAATGGTATTGCGGTACTGCCGATGCGGTATTTCAAAATATGGATATTATTCGCCATGAACTACCTAAATATGTAATGATTTTGTCAGGCGATCATGTATATCGTATGGATTACGGCGGTTTGTTAGCAAAGCATGTCGAAAATGGTGCCGATATGACCGTATGCTGTTTAGAAGTCGCGGTTGAAGAAGCAGCGAACACCTTTGGGGTAATGACCGTTGATCAAGAAAATCGAGTGCGACGATTCGACGAAAAACCAGCTGAACCAAGCTCTGTGCCTGGCAAACCAGGTACGTGTTTAGCGTCAATGGGTAATTACGTATTCAATACTGAGTTTTTATTTGAGCAATTACAAAAAGATTCACAAACCGAAGGCTCAGGACGTGATTTTGGTCATGACATTATCCCCGCCATTATCGAAGAGCATAATGTGTTTGCTTACCCATTTAGAGATCCCGCACAAGTAGGGCAACCTTATTGGCGCGATGTAGGGACCTTAGATTCATTTTGGGAAGCGAACATGGAGTTGGTTATGCCTGAGCCTCAATTGGATTTGTACGACCCTACTTGGCCAATTTGGACATATCAAGAGCAGCTTCCTCCAGCTAAGTTTATTTTTGATGATGACGATCGTCGGGGTATGGCTGTTGATTCAACCGTATCCGGTGGCTGTATTATTTCAGGCTCATTAGTGAGAAAGTCATTACTGTTTTCTAATGTACATATTCGCTCATATTGTATTATTGAAGAGTCGGTCATTTTACCCGGTGTTATAGTTAACCGTGGGTGTAAAATAAAACGTGCCATTATTGATAGAAGCTGTGAGATCCCCCCAGGATTAGAAATTGGTTATGATCGTAAAACCGACGAAGCCAATGGCTTTAGAGTATCTAAAAAGGGAATTGTTTTGGTAACCCGCGAGATGCTGACAAAGTTAGAGAATAAGTTAAATCAATAATTAAATAGCAAGGCGAAAGCCTTGCAGCTAACTATAAGAGTAAATAAATGCATGTATTAATGGTTGCCGCAGAAAATGATGCGTTACCTAATGCCAAAGTCGGTGGTGTTGCCGATGTCATACGTGACGTACCTAAAGCGTTAGCGGCACAGGGACTAACGATTGATGTGGTAATTCCTGATTATGGCTTTGAATTGGGTGAGCGCCGTTTTATTGGTGAAGTCAACGTTGCGTTTAATTCAGCCTCTCACGTTTTATCGCTGTTTGAAATTCCACAAACGCAAAATGCAGTAAGGCAAATAGTAATAAGCCACCCTTTGTTCAGCCAATCACATAGTGTGTATTGCAACGATGATGACAATCGTCCATTTGCTACTGATGCGAGTAAGTTTGCACTGTTTAATGCCGCGATTTGTGAAGCGCTTTTACAAGGGGTTTTAAAACAACCAAACACGTTACATTTACACGACTGGCACAGTGCTTGTGTGGCGGTGTTACTAAAATTTGAGCCTCGCTATCGTAAACTTGCTAAGCTGCGCTTGGTGTACACGGTTCATAACTTAGCCTTACAAGGTATTCGCCCTTTTAAAGACGATGACTCTAGCTTAGAAGCGTGGTTTCCCTCATTAAGTTATGATGGCCAATTGCTTTGTGATCCCCGTTACCCTCATTGCTTTAACCCCATGCGCAGTGCTATTAATTTAGTCGATAAAGTACATGTGGTTTCACCCAGTTATAGCCAAGAAGTGCAGATTGCGAGTAACGATGCAGGCGGTTTTTTTGGTGGTGAAGGACTTGAGCGTGATTTACAACAAGCGGCTGAGCAGGGCAAGCTGATTGGGATCCTCAACGGCTGTGATTACACAACTCAACACCCGAAGCAGGCAACGCTTAGCGAGCTTTTAGAGCAGATAGAAGCTACGCTTTTTAGTTGGATGGCAAAAAACGTACACTTAGACAGCAGCCACTATATTGCTCACCAACGTGTTTTACAATTTATGGCATCAGAGCAGCAAGGGCCTTTAGTGACCAGTGTAGGGCGGCTCACCGAGCAAAAAGTATTGCTGCTGTGCCAGCCACGCAACAATAGTTTAACTATTGATGAGGTATGCAAGGTTATAAACCAATATAATGGTCGTTTGATTGTATTGGGCTCGGGCGATAAAAAACTAGAACAATTATTTACCACTGCGATGGCGCGAAATAGCAATTTATTGTTTTTAAAAGGTTATGGCCAAGGTGTTGGTGATTTAATGTATCAACTTGGGGATTTATTTTTAATGCCTAGTTCTTTTGAGCCGTGTGGCATTAGCCAAATGCTGGCAATGCGAGCAGGTCAGCCTTGTCTTGTGCACAGTGTTGGCGGCTTAAAAGATACAGTTGAGCATAATGTGACTGGTTTTAGTTTTACTGGTGATACCTTATTAGCTCAGGCAGAGGCACTGTTGCATAGTTTATCTGAGGCCTTGAATGTAAATCACGCTAATCCTAAGCAATGGCAAGCGATAAAAAATAGCGCTAAGAACAGCCGCTTTGGTTGGGATGATGTTGTAACTGATTATATTACATACTTATATTAAAAAATTTATTAAAGTTCAGTGACATCCGTTCCTATTTGCGCTTTAATTACTTAGTCTGGTGGAAATAATGAAAAGTAGGTAATGTGTCGGTATTTGTGGCAAGGCAAGCAATCCTTAATCGTAATCAAAATGTAGTCGCATATGAACTACTGTTTCGCGATAGCCCTGAAAATTGCTTTCCAGGTGTTTCTGATGGTCAAGCAACGGCTCGCCTGATCATGGAAAACCAGCTTAACTTAGGTACTCGCCATATTACTTCGGGTAAAAAAGCACTGATCAATATTGGTCCTGAATCATTAAAACTCGATTTATGCGAATTTTTACCCTGTAAAGATGTGGTTATTGAATTACTCGAAACCATAGAGCCCACCGACGATACCTACGAGCTATGCCGTAAACTCTTTCACAGTAACTATAAATTAGCCCTTGATGACTTTGTTTACTCACCGCAGTGGGAACGTTTTTTAAAGCTAGTTAATTTAATTAAATTTGATATTCGGCTCACGCCACTGGATGAAATTCCACTGGTGGTCAATAAGCTAAAAAAACACAAAAATATTAAGCTGTTAGCTGAAAAAATAGAAACCGATGAAGAATATAAATTAGCTCGCCAAATGGGGTTTGATTATTTCCAAGGGTATTACTTTGCCCGCCCCGCAATGATAGAGCAAAAAGATATTCATTATAATTATGGTCTTGTCATTGCCATTTATTCAGAAGTAATGAAGCCAGATCCTGATGTGAAAGTAATCACCGGGTTATTTGAGCTTGATGCAGCACTAGCATACAAACTATTGCGTTTATTAAATAGTGGTGTATTTCCCCTGCAAAGCCAAATATCATCATTAAAACAAGCGCTTGTTTACCTAGGGCAAGCACGTTTAAAAAAGTTTGTAAGCCTAATTGTTACAGCACACACCGCGCGCACTAAGCCGATAGAGCTTATGCAAATGTGTGTTATTCGCGCTCGCTTTTGTGAATTAATAGCCAGCAAAGTCGCCAAACAAGTTCAAGGTGAGGCATTTTTAACTGGGCTGTTTTCTTTGCTTGATGCTATTTTAGATAAGCCAATGGACTTGTTGGTTGATAAACTGCCATTCCCAGATGAAATTAAAGCAGCACTAACCGGCGAGAAAAATGACTTATATTATATTCTTGAAACGGTAAAAGCATATGAAACCGGAAGTTGGTGGGCGCTTGAGAAAGCGGTATCACTCATTAATTTAGACAGTGCTTTTTTACCAAAATTATACAAACAAGCTGTAAAATGGGCCGATAGCTACAAAGATAATATTTAAAAGGATAGGGTTTGCGCAATTATAATATGGACTTTATAAGGGGCATAGCAGTACTTGGACTGGTATTTATTAATTGCTATTCCTTTGCAATTTTTGAACTCAATTACACTCCACTTACCACACCTCCAGCTAGCGATAATTTTTTACACACCTTAAGCCTTATATTTGTTGAAGGGCGGTTTCGCACATTATTTACGTTATTATTTGGTGCTGGTCTTTATATTCAGTTTCAGCGACAGCAATGTATTGAGCCATTAAAAAAACGCCTATATTGGCTTATTGTGTTTGGCTTAATACATGGGTTGTTACTGTGGGCGGGTGACATTTTGTTTTTATATGGGGTGTCAGCACTACTGGTATTACGCTATTTAGATTACACGGACGAAGAGCTTAAAAGCAAAGCGGCCTTTTTTACTTTTATCGCTTTACTTGCCACAGCAATGTTTATGTTAGGGCTTAATGAGGAACCACTCTATAGGGATTCTCCCGAGTTTTACCAGATATATAATAGTTATTACCAAAGTATTGGTGCGCATTTTAGCCAAAATATAACAATGAGCATTTATATGTTGCTAACAGTGCCTATTTTATTACTGTGGGCAAGTGCTGGCTTTATGCTAATTGGTATTGTTGCCTACAAATGTAATGTGTTTAGTGATGGATTTAGCAGGCCGGGGCTAATTAAACTTGCTGTGTTAAGTGTGTTGCTGACTAGCTTACGATTAGTGTTAGAGTCATATGAACAAGGTATTGGTTATGCGTTACAAGAGCCTGTTAATGAACTGGCTGCTTTATGTGTGGCGCTGCTTTATATTCATTTAATCGTTAAACTATGCAATAACAGCGCGCAAATAGGGGGGCTCATTCAACACGTAGGGCGGTTAGCGTTTACTTTATACATAAGCCAAACCATTATGCAGTTATTATTGTTTAAAGTGCTTTTCCCTCAGTGGGCGCTTAGTTTTAACCGCATTGATTATTGGCTTGTTGCTATTTGCTTAGTGGTTGTACAGCTTATGTTTACTGCACTCTACTGTCGTTATTTTAAGCAAGGGCCTCTTGAATACCTATGGCGTAAATTAGCGCAAATTAAGCGCGAAAAAATAGCTTGAGTAGTTTAAACTATGCGCCTTTATATTTAAGAAGATTTGCCATATGACAGACTTAAAGCGTTTAAATAAATTTATTAGTGAAACAGGGTTTTGCTCACGCCGTGAAGCCGATAAATATATTGAGCAAGGTCGTGTTACTGTTAATGGCGAATTACCCGAAATGGGTGTTAAAGTCGCACAAAGCGATGTGGTATTGGTTGATGGTAAGCCATTAAAAGCACCACCAAAACGGGTTTACATTGCTTACAATAAACCAGTCGGTATTACCTGTACCACAGAACGAAAAATTCAAAGTAATATTGTAAAAGCGGTTAATTATCCTGACCGTATCTTTCCTATTGGTCGCTTGGATAGGCCCTCAGAGGGGTTGATTTTTTTAACCAATGAAGGGGATATCGTTAATAAAATCCTTCGTGCTGGCAATAACCACGAAAAAGAATACGTGGTTACCGTAGATAAACCACTAAACCGCCAGTTTGTGAATAAAATGGCAAACGGTATTCCTATTTTAGATACCGTGACCAAAAAATGTAAAGTGACGCAAACGGGTGCCCAGCAATTCACTATTATTTTAACTCAAGGTTTAAATCGTCAAATCCGTCGTATGTGTGAATATTTAGGCTACGAAGTGGTTACATTAAAGCGTGTGCGTATTATGAATGTAACCCTTAAAGGGTTAAAAGTAGGGCAATGGCGTCATTTAAGCGATGCAGAAATGGCGGTTATTAACGACTCGATTGCTGATTCAGGTAAAACACAAGAACACTCATTGTATGACGATAGTACATCGAATAATAACGTTGGGCTAACCATAATCAACCAAGCAAAATCAGTGCATAAGCGTGAGTATCAAGGTGACAAGCCTCGAGGTACAAAGAACAACGAACAACATAAGCAAGCCAACAAAAGCAGCCGTAATACGCCTTATCAGAAACGTTCAACGACCTATGTTGGTAAATCAAATGCCAATAAAGCCAATTCCGCATCAGGAACTAAAGCTAAGAGCAGTGGCACGTTAAGCTTAAAAAAGTAATTAAGTTGGTATAAATCAAGCAAATAAAAAACGCAGCCTAGGCTGCGTTTTTTTATTAATGATTAAGACTGTTTAGGGTAGTCAATTCTAAACACCACAGTGTATAAAACCGGCACCACAATCAGGGTTAGTATGGTGGCAAAACCTAAGCCAAACATAATGGTGACCGCCATTGATTGAAAGAATACGTCAAATAATAATGGGATCATGCCAAGTATTGTAGTGATAGCGGCCATGGCTACAGGGCGCACACGGCTTACGCCTGAGTCAAATACTGCTTGATAGGGTGATTTTCCTTCACTAAGTTCTAAGTTTATTTGATCGACCAATACAATACCGTTTTTAATCAGCATGCCGCTTAAGCTTAATAAACCCAGTAGCGCCATAAAGCTAAAGGGGGCGTTCATTACTAATAAGCCTGCGCTTACACCAATAATAGCCAATGGCACGGTTGCCCATATAACTAAGGGCTTTTTAACTGAGTTAAACAGTAATACTGTTACCGCAAACATGGCTAAATAACCCAGCGGTAACGAACCAAAAATAGCCTTTTTCGCTTTGCTTGATGATTCGAACTCACCGCCCCATTGCATTTCATAGCCTCGCGGTAAATCAATTGCTTCAACTTCAGCGCGAACCCGAGCAAATAATTTTGCAGGTGTTTCATCACCCAATACATCATGATCTGCCATTACCGTTATGGTACGTTTACGATCACGACGCATAATTAAGCTGTCTTCCCACTCAACAATAAATTCATCAACTACTTGAGTTACCGGCACAAACACGCGTAATACTGGGCTGTAAATTTGTAAATCGTGAACACTGTCTACATTTAAGCGCTCGCTAGCTGGTGAGCGGGCAATAATAGGCAACAACTGCGTACCATCACGATAAACACCCACTTGTTTACCCGACAGGCTCGTTAACAGAACTTGGTCAAGGTCAAACTTGGTGATCCCCAAGCGGCGTGCTTTTTGTTCGTTAAATTGCGGGCGAATCATTTTAGTGCGTGCACGCCAATCATCGCGAATGTTAAAGGCACCGTCGTCTTTGGCGATAATTTCTTTTGCTTGAGATGATAGCTGTCTTAATATCACCGGATCGGGGCCTGAGAACCGCGCCTCTATTTTAGCATCGGTTGACGGACCAATTTCCATTGGCTTTACTTTTAGCTTTGCTGACAGCGGATGTTGCTGTGCGTAATCACGCACCTTTTGCATTACTTTAGCGACCGCATCACGGTTGGTGACACGAATAATTAACTGCCCATAAGCAGGATAAGACTTTTCTGGCGCGTAAGTTAGCATAAAGCGCGGTGCACCTTGGCCCACCGTACTGGTTATTTCTGTGACCAGTTCATCCTTTTGCAAATAAGCTTCGAGCTGTTTTATGCCCTCAAGGGTGGCACGAATATCAGCACCTTGATCTTGCCAGTAATCCACATAAAACATCGGTGTATTTGAGGCTGGAAAAAACGATTGTTTTACCGAGCCAAATCCCACTACAGCGCTGCATAAAAGGGCAACCATAAGGACTAAGGTTGTTTTTCTAAAGCGCATAGCTAAATTTAATATCGCTTTATAACCATTGAATATGATGCCTTGATAAGGGTCTTCATGTTCTTGATTATGTTCGTGTTTAAATTCGGTTTCTTTAAACATTAAATGGGCAAAAAATGGGGTAAGGGTAATTGCGGTGATCCAGCTTAATAGCAATGAGATAAACAGCACCCAAAATAAGCTGCCGGCAAATTCACCACTGGCATCTGAGCTTAAACCAATTGGTGCAAAAGCGGTTATAGCAATAACTGTTGCGCCAAGTAGTGGCCATTTCGTTTGATCTACGATATTAACTGCGGCTTTAAGCTTTGTTTGACCGCGCTTAAGGTTGATGAGAATCCCTTCGGTAACAACAATGGCATTATCAACCAGCATACCTAGCGCAATAATTAGCGCGCCTAATGATATACGCTGTAGATCAATTGCAAACAGCTTCATAAATATAAAGGTGCCTAATACCGTCAGTAATAAAATACCGCCAATAAGAACACCGCTTTTCAAGCCCATAAAAATAAGTAGCACAACAATAACTATTGCAATGGCTTCTATTAAGCTAACAATAAAACCATCTACAGACTGCTCTACTTCTTTTGGTTGGTTATACACCGAGCTAATATCAATACCATGTGGGCGTTGATATTCAAGAGATGCTAAATGTTCATCTATGTGCTTACCTACATCAACAACATTAACCCCAGACATAAACGAAACACCAATAAGCAGCGCCTGTTGTTGATTGTAATGAATGACATTGGTCGGTACTTCAGCATATTCACGGTACACTTGTGCAACATCGCCCAAATAAATTAGTTCACTCGCACCAGGCTTTGAGATTAATAAGGTTTCCAGCTCCGTTACATCTTTAAATTCACCGGTTGGATGTAAGCGAATAGACTCATCACCGACACGAATACGTCCAGCGTTAGACACCGTGTTTTGTGATTGCAGCAAGTCATAAATATGACTAGGTGCAATACCTAGCTGTGCAAGCTTGCGGGTCGATACCTCAACCATTACTTGTGGTTGTTGTTGCCCAGCAATTGTGACTTTGCTCACACCTTTGACTAAAACAAGTTCACGCTTTAAATAGTCAACATAGTCTTTTAATTCATCATAAGAGTAGCCATCGCCAGTAACGGCAAACATAACGCCGTAAACATCGGCAAAATCATCAATTACATTACTCGGGTAAACACCACTTGGCAGCGACGGGCTTAGGTCGTTAATTTTTCGACGCATTTCATCCCATATTTGCCTTAGCTCTTGTTTACGATAGTTACTTTTCATTTCTACGGTAATTTGTGATTTACCATTAGATGAAATAGAGGTGACATAATCAACATAGGGGAGCTGTTGGATGGCGTTTTCAATTGGAAATGTGACTTCTTCTTCTACCTGCTGTGGAGATGCGCCCGGATACAAAGTGATTACCATGGCTTTTTTCAAAGTAAACTCAGGGTCTTCTAGCTGGCCTAAATCAAAGTAAGACACGCTGCCGCCTATTAATAGCAACAACGTAAACATCCAGCTAATGACTTTCTTTTCAATAGATAGTTGCGCAAAGCCCATAATTATAAGCCTCGCTCTTTATTCCAAGGGCGAACAGACATGCCTTCTTGTAAAGAGTGAACACCGGCAGACACAATTTGTTGGCCTTCTTTTACGCCGCTAAGTACTTCAATAGTGTCGTGATGTAATTGACCTACTTGCACTGCTTGCTTATGTACAGTGCCAGTTTGCTGATTAAAAACCCACACATAAGCATTATCGCTTAGGCTTTTATTCGGATCTGAAAATACCGACTCAATTGGTAAAATAGTGTAGGGAGTTTGTGAGCGAGTTACTTTACTTAAATCTATCATCACTTGCCCAGACATACCCGCAAGCAAATTAAAATCTTTTGGCACCGGTAATGAAAACACCACTTTATAGGTAAGCGTTGCCGGATCGGCTTGAGTATCCCATTCTTTTAGTGTGAGTTTGTATTGCTTGTCGTGATAGCCATCAAATTCAACCATAGGTTGGTATTGGGTATCTTTTTGAATGCGCGCAACGATTTTTTCAGGAACCTGTATTTCTACATCCATAAAATCGCGAGTTTCTAGGCGCAGAACATTTTGTTTTGCTTGAATACTCTCAAAGTTTTTTACGAACACTTTAGCTACTATGCCAGCAAAAGGAGCACGAAGCTCACTGTATTCTAAATTGGTTTCTGCAATTTTAAAGGCTGACTCGGCAACTTGCTCATTAGCAACCGCTTGATCAAGCTCTGATTGACTCGTGATGTTTTTGTCGAATAATTGTTTAATGCGTTTTAGCTGTGATTTTGCCAGTTCGTATCGTGCTTTACGTTCGTTATATTGTAATTGAAAATCCTCAGGATCTAACTTAGCCAATAGTTGTCCTTTTTCAACTTGTTCACCAGCTAATACAGGAAATTCAACCAACTCACCGTTGACCCTAAAAGCAAGATATGAGCCTTGGTTTGCAACCACTTCAGCGGGGAAGCTGCGAATGTTAGTTTGTGAATCATGACCAATGCTAAATAATTTAACCGGACGAATAGGCTCTTCTTTAGCTATATTCTCGGGCTCTGAGCAGCCTATTAAACTTAGTAATGTCGCAGATAGTAAACATAAGCGAAACAGTGGCATGATATCTCCATGATAAAAAAAGGCTAAATAAGTGTGTGCAGCATACGCTGCAAACATATAAAATAAAATTCATTAAATTTTAGAAACTCAATAAGTTTTACTTATGATGTGCTGAGTGGCCGATGAAACTTAACCAATTACAAATATTAGATGCTATTGTGCAAAGCGCGAGTTTAAGTGGAGCGGCATTAAAGCTACATAAAACGCAACCAGCGCTCACATTGGCGATTAAAAACTTAGAAGCTAAGTTAGGCTTTGACCTACTAGACCGTTCTCATTATCGTTTACAACTCACCGAAAAGGGACGTATTTTTCATCGCGAGGCTAAACAGCTATTAGCCGCTAATGAGCAACTTACTCAGCTCGCAACAGAGCTGGCATTAGGCAATGAAGCGCAATATAGAGTCTGCTACGAGCAAATTTGTCATATGCAAAGTTATAACGAGATCATAAGTAATACTTTTAAGCATTTTTCGAGTACCGAATTTCGTTTAACCAGTGGTAAGCGGTTTGTCTCTTTAGAACAAGTTAATACCGGTCAAGCCGAGCTTGGAATAGGCCCGTGGTTTGATTTATTTCATGCAACTGGCGATTTAGAAAGCTTACCCATTGGTAAACTAGATATTGGCATTGTAGGAGCTAAAGGGGTTTTACCTAAGCAGCTTAGCTATGATGAATTACAGCTTTACCCGTGTTTGGCTATGTTTGAAAGTGGCTTGAGCATAGACAGCGATAGACTTTCCTATTCAAAAGGGGCTGCGGTGATGAAAATTGATGATATATCTACCTTGAAGTCTTTTCTACTTTCAGGGGCTGGTTGGGCAATGATGAGTTTAGGGCATTGTAAAAAAGAAATAGCCGCTGGCTCATTACAGCAAATCATTGTAACCGACAGAGAGCACCAGTTCAGTGCGCAAATTAGAGCCTTTCGTCAGCATGCTATGCATCATGGGCCTGTAGCGCGTAAAATCTGGCAGCAATTTAAATTACTCAGTGAGGAGTATTTAAGCAAGAATGGACGTTAATAAAGAAACGGTTATTTACACTATCATAGCCAGTATACCCAAAGGCAATGTTGCCAGTTATGGCCAAGTAGCAGCACTTGCGGGTTATCCTAATAATGCTAGGTTGGTAGGTCGTTTATTAAAAGAGATGCCAAAAGATTCGGCGATCCCTTGGCATCGAGTGGTTAATAGCCAAGGTAAAATATCGTTTCCCGAAGGAAGTGATAAATACCAAGAACAACGACAAAAACTGTTATTAGAAGGTGTTAATTTTAAGAATAATAAAGTGAATATGCGCGAGTGTAGATGGGAGTGATATCACCACTCTCGTCAGATAAGTGCCCGTGTAGGTTGGACAAGTGGCGGAGCCACGCCATCCGACAAAAATAATGAATTTACCAAAAACAACCCAATTTACCCGTTAGCGATATAAATAACTGATTTATAATGTAAGTTAAACCATCTATATTGACTGAGTGCCAATTGCAAACATTAGTAACGCCTCGTTAAGAGGCAAATAATATGTTGGCTAAAATTAGCGACGAAGGAGCAAAAGCCAACTGTTTTTTGTCCTTTTAAACGACTTGTAAAATGTTTTGTTACGTATGAACCTAGCAACGGGCTTTTCAAAATATTTAAATGATACAAATGCTACTGAAACAGTTAGAACGAAAGATAATAATAATTTCAATTCAACATTTAAATTAAGCTTGTTTACAAAAATAATAATTGGCATGTGAAGCAAATATAATGAATAAGATACTTTTCCCAAGAAGTCACCGAACCTGTTAGCTAATAGTACATTGTTATCAGGAACTAAAAATACAATGCAAAAAAATACGGAACTCATTACAAGTAATACTTCATAGCTTAACCACATTCTTGTCTTAGCATCAGACGTAACGGATGAGATTTCTGGGTACATAGCAGGTATTAATAGTAACACTAGAATAAAGTAATGTTTCTTAAGGTATTTCGGTACCTCAAAAGACTTATAGTGCATTCCAAAAATAACCCCAATAAAAAAATAAGGTAAACTTCTTAACGTATTAAATAAATTGTAACGTACTCCGTTTATGTCTCCATATACTCGAGGAAAGTTTGCGAAAAACAGCAGGAGCATAACCGCGAATATTGAAAGGTAAATATAGCCTCTCCTATTCTTTGAAAATGACCAAAAAATCAGAAATATGAAGTAAAATTGTATTTCAGGGGGGATTGACCAAAGTATGCTATCACCATATAAAAATAGCAGATGACTAATCAGTGCATTCGTATCTGGAATGTTATAAAGACTATCATTGCCGATTAAGGACAAAACATAAGAGCTAAGTACAATAACCAAGAATAATGGAACTACTCTTGCGATTCGAGCTAATAAGTAGCGCTTGATATTAACTTTGCTGAATTCTTGGGTCAGGTATAGGTGAGACATTAAAAAGCCACTCAGCAAGAAGAACAGCATTACACCGTACGCTCCAGAGCCTCCGCCTAACATTCCATTAAGCCAATTTGTTATATCGCTAAAGTGAGTAATAAACACAACTAATGCAGCCAACCCACGCAATGTGTTTAATTTTCTAATCTCCAACTAAAACTCCGGACTTGAATAATACAGGCATCTAACGCCCGCTTAAGCGGACAAAAATTGTTGGTTATAATGTGGAGCGAAGCGGAACCTAACAAACTGTTTTTGTTACGTTTAAAGCGCTTGTTAAATTGCGTAAAGCTACTGCCTCAATAAGCTTGGGTAGATGTTTTGCAAACCTGAGTACGAAGTTTAAATGGTCTTTATATAAGCCTAATTTCTCCTTATAAAAACCACCTGCAATAATTGGCTTGCCCGAAGGTAACATCAATGAACCCATTGTCATTATTGATGCGTGGCTATAACCATTATAAAAATTCTTTGCTTGTTCGAGCCACTCATAGCCTTCGATTAAACCTAAAGTATCAGCGTTTAATAAAACATTATCTATGGCTTTATGAGCTTTTGTACTTTTATTTCCTTGTAAATAAGACTTATAAAAATTGATAGGTTTTGCTTTTTTACTCTTACTAATTAATACATTATTCTCTGCACTAAGTAGTATTGCTAAACAAAGAGATTCATATGAAATTCTCATCGTATTACCTGAAGCATTAATATGACCTTCAATCAAAAGCCTTGTTGCTGTGGCAAGGGACTCTATGGTCATAAAAGTGAATTCCTGAACCCATTTGTACTTCTGTTTTTCAGGTTCACTAAAGTAGTGCTCAAAGCATGACTCGCTTTGCTCAAGTAAATTAGTTATCTCAGTTATCTCTGAATCGAATGTTGAGCAGAACTCTGCTACTGAACGATCAGTTACTAAAATGTCGCGGATGGTCAAAACTCCATTAGCAATTTAACGCCTCACTAAGAGGCAAATAATTGTTGGCTAAAATAGGCGACGAAGGAGCAAACAGCCAACTGTTATTTGTCCTTTTAAGTGATTTGTTAGTTTCCATTTTCACCAAACTTATTCAACAACTTTTCAGTTAGCATTTGCGCCTGTTCAATATCTTGAAATTCCATATGTTGATGAATACGCTGCTTGATAAAATCTAATTTCAAGTAAATATCGTTATCCTCTACTATTTTTAACCCAAAGTCTGCATATGCTATGACTTTTAAATAGTTTGGGTTTCCAGTGTCAGGATCGTAATTTTGATACTCTTTTACCAGCCTTAATATTGACTGCTCTCCACCAGTCAAAGCAACACTTTCGGAAAGACGGTATTTCAATTTATTAAATTTAACTCTTTGCTTTATTGTGTCTTCTCTGCTTAATTCATCTAAGCCTTTACTTTGAAAATATTCTCTATCCGAAACAGCCCATAACTCTGCTACGGCATTATCGGAACCTAATTCAATTGCTTTAAAAAGTAATTCAACAAAATCATCAGATATAAAATTAAATTGTGAACAGCGCTCAAAACGAGACAAAACCTCTTCGATATACTCGTAGGGCTCACCCACCTCATTTACTTTGCTCATCCATTTATCAAGTTCATCTTGAGTTTTGGGTATTGCGCTGCAACGACGTATTTCTTTTGCTTCAAGTAAGTATTCTTCTGCGGATGCAAGTTCACTAACACCTATATCAGTTTCAATCGTTGATTTTTCTTTGCGCTTTAAGTCTTTAGAAACAGCGTTTTCACTATCATTTTTATCGCTAAACTTTTCAATTTCACTATGTTCTTTTGGAATAAAATAGAAAACAACTAAGGCCAAAATTGATATAGCAAGAGCAAATTTTTTCACGAAACCTCGACAGGAAACTAACAATTGAATAGTGCGCTCATCGCGCATATTTCTGCCGACTTAACGCTCATTTATTTACTTTATATAGTTTTAACAAATTATCTAAGGCATTACTATCACTAAGTTTTCTAAATTATTTAGGTAAAGTTAAATGGACCAATATGCGCACAGCGCTCATTTTCATGAATATATGCGCAAGAGCAGTTTAACTAATCTATTAACGACAATATTTAGTCAATCTCAATGACCGTTTCTCGCTGTGTGTTGCATCGAATGGTTGAACTCACAGCTCAAACCAGACTAATCTATATGGCTAACCAGCCTAATAAACATAATTACTGATCGAAATATAATGGCTAACACATCCACCAATAACAAAGAGGTGCCAAATAGCATGGCTATATTGAGTGCTTTTTGCACTGTAAAAAATAGTACCTACACTATAAAATAAGCCGCCAGCTAATAGCCAATAAAGTGCATTGATAGGTACGTTTAAATAAAGCGGATACACAATGGCTAATGCAAACCATCCCATTAATAAATAAGTAGCCAGTGAAACTTTTTTATTGCCATTTTTAACCAATAGCTTATAAGCGATGCCTGCAAACGCTACTGTCCAAATAAAGACTAAGGTAGCCCAAGACCAGAGCCCAGATAACGAAAGCAACAAAAAGGGCGTGTAGGTGCCTGCAATCAGTAAATAGATGGCGCAATGATCACATTTTTTGTAAAACGCTCTCAATGTTGGGCGCACACTGGCGTGATAAAGCGTTGAAGATAAAAATAAAATAAACAAGCTACTGCCGTATATCAGAGTACTGGCATAGCCTTTCACACTATTAGTTTGTTTTACTAAATCCCAAACAACAAAAGCAGCGAATACAATGCCTAAGGCATGACTAATAACATTTAACAGCTCTTCTTTTTTAGAATAGGGAGCTTCAAAAGACATAACAGATCCTACCACTTTGCGAATAAATTTTAGTGTACATGTGTACGCTGAAATTTTCAAATACGAAATAAAGTCATTAATTTACTGAACATTAACAAACACACTATTATTTGGTTTTATTTTTAAATTCATTGGTCAAAATTACTAATCTAGATTTTGTGGTTTTATTTTTAATTTATTTATTTCATTTTAAAACAATGGTTTATAAAGTTTTTCCATTGTGGCATAGCCCTTGATTGTAACTAAGCGTACTAACCAATAAACAAACAAGGAATACTATTATGAATACTTCAATCAACATCACAATCGCAAGCTTACTTGTATTAGGTTCAACTAACGTTAACGCTACAGAAGTCGATTTAAATATTACAGATATGCTAACTAACACTGTGTCTACTTATGTGTCACAGGCAAGCAACGAACTTGAAAAGTCTGTAAAAGAAGCCGTTTCTTTTGATGCACAGGTTATTCTTGACAGCTTACTTGAAAATAATCCTGTGGTTGATAACAGCAACATGGACGAAAAACAACGTGTAGTAAAAGCACAACTAAAGCAATAAAAAGGGAATAAAAGTAATGAACAGTGAGTTCGAATTATTAGCCTTAATGTTGGCACCTGTGGCAAGTATACTGAGTGTTTATTACTTGGTTTACATGATAAAAAATGTGGGAACGAGGTTTAATTAGCGGATGCATTTGCACTGTAAAGCAATTGATGTAACTAAAGCTGATCGACTTGAATAAAGCGCACGTAAATAAAGGCAGAGTGTTTGAAAGAAGTAGACTTTATGAAACGTGCGATTTTCCCATTACCTATATTTATATTACCTGAAGGCTATACGCGATTACGTATATTTGAGCCTCGTTATTTAACTATGGTAAAAAACGCATTAAAAACCAATAGCGGTTTTGTTTTATGTACCTTTGAGCATGACACCCCGTTAAACATAAGCGCCCAAGGCTGTTTAATGGATGTTATTGACTTTGATCAAGACGAAAGTGGTATGCTATTAATTGATGTATTTGCATCTAAGAGTGTGCAAATAGATAACGTGTATCAAGATGAGCAGGAACTTCGCCATGGTGATGTATCCGCTTGCAACACACCTTATTGGTACAACAAAGATAACCACGAAATTGGTCAACACCAACTTTTACAAGTAGCACTAGAAGACGTTTTTGCGAATAACCCTGATTTGCAATCGCTTTATAAAACCACCAAATTTAATCAGCTGGCGTGGATTGTGGCGCGTTGGCTTGAATTACTTCCCATTTCTATTGAGAAAAAACAACAACTTGCGTTTGAGACTAACTTTGATAACTTGCTTAGTTTCCTCCATACTGTGATTAATAACGAATTTGCCTAAAATAATTATGATCCGCTTGTAACCATTGCTCGTAATGGTATTCACTAAAGCAATAACGGGACATTTTACTATGGTAAGTCAACAACAATCACTAAGTTGTGAACCTAACACAGGTAAGTACACTGCCATGCCAGAAACACCAAGTACGGAACTCAGGGAAGCATTAGTTAATGTAGCTCAATCTCGCGATAAAAAATCTTTCGCGTACTTGTTTGAATATTTTGCACCTAAGATTAAGCGCTTCGGCATAAAGCAATTTGGTGTAGAAGCCCAAGCAATGGAATTGGTACAAGAAACCCTCACTTCCGTATGGCGTAAAGCCCACTTATACAATAGTGAAAAGGGTGCAGCTACTACTTGGGTCTATACCGTAATGCGTAACGCCTCTTTTGACATGCTTCGTAAAATGAAAAGTAACAAAGAAGAAAATATTAGCGAAGACATTTGGCCGTTATTGAATGAATCTGAAGATACACATCACGAATACAGCGACCACCTTGAAGACCAACAAATTAAACGTTATTTAGATAAATTGCCTCAAGCGCAAAGAGAAGTTGTGCGCGGCGTTTATTTTCAAGACATGTCGCAAGAGCAGTTAGCTCAACAATTAAACATTCCAGTAGGCACGGTAAAATCACGATTACGTTTAGCCTTGCAGAAATTACGTAATGAAATGGGAGATCAGCATGATTAAACATCACCCGAGTGAAACACTACTGACACAATACTGTGCAGCAACACTTCCAGCATCGCTTAGCCTTGCCGTATCAATACATGTTGATATGTGCCCAGTGTGCCAAGCTAAAGTTGAAAAACTTGAAGCGGCTAATGCGCGAGCAGTTTTTAGTGACAATATGGATGTGGCAACTGATGAGCAAGCCGATCAAGCCGATGATGTAATTGAATCAAGTTTACTTGATATGATCACGGCCGATGACTCGATTGATGAAGTATATTCTGTTGAACCAGTTAGTATTAATGTTAATGAGCATAATTACAGCTTGCCGAGAGCTTTAACACGGATCTCGCATGGTAAATTTACCCAAGTAGGTAAGCTTGCGCGTTCTCGAATAGCCCTTGATGATGGCCATTTACGTTCAAGCTTGTTACATATAGATGCTGGTGGAGAAATTCCGGAGCACACACATACCGGTTTTGAGGTTACTTTACTGCTTGATGGTGAATTTACAGACGAAGAGGGCAGTTATGTTCCTGGTGACTTTATTTGGCAAGATGGCCGTCATCAACACACCCCCCTAACAAAAGAGGGATGTTTGTGCTTTACTGTTGTTAGTAGTGCTCTACATTTCAATAAAGGACTTAGCAAGTTACTTAACCCAATTGGTGGCTTGATTTATTAAGAGAATCTATGCAAACAGATACAATAAAAATAGGTATTAGCGCCTGCTTGGCAGGCGAAAAGGTAAGATTTGACAGTGGCCATAAAAAATCAAATTTTTGTATGGAAGAGCTGGCCAAGCATGTTGAATATAAAATGTATTGCCCAGAGGTTGCGGTAGGATTACCAATACCTCGTCCAACCATTCGTCAAGTAAAAACAGGCGATACTATCAAAGTGTGTCGTCCGGATGGCACGGGAGATGTTGGCCCACAGCTCACAGAATACGGTAAAAAAATAGCTACAGAACAAGCAGGGCATCTAAGCGGATTCGTTTTTTGTGCTAAGAGCCCAAGCTGTGGCATGGAGCGGGTAAAAATATACAATGAAGCAGGAACCGGTAACACCTCTGAGGGCGTTGGCTTCTTTGCTGAACAAATTATGAAACATAATCCCTTACTACCTTGCGAAGAAAATGGACGTTTAAATGACGTTCATTTGCGCGAGAACTTTGTAATGCGTGTTTATACATTACACAACTGGCAACAGTTAGTGAAAGAGCCGGTTACTGTACATCGTTTGACCCAGTTCCATGCTCAATACAAATACTTGTTAATGGCTCATAATTATCAAGCGTATCGTGATTTAGGCAATCTACTTGGAACGTTTGTAGGTGACGATGTTAATGCTCTAGCCGACGAGTACATTTTAGGTTTAATGAATGCGCTTAAGCGTCCTGCTTCAAGAAAAAATAATTCTAACACGTTGATGCATTTGCAAGGTTACTTCAAAAAAGATTTATCAAAAATCGAAAAAGAAGAAATGCGAGATGCAATTGATGAGTATCGCCAAGGGTTGGTGCCGCTGTATGTACCACTAACATTGCTTAAACATCATTTAAAGGTTCACCCGAATGAGTATTTAAGTAAGCAAATTTACTTTAACCCTTATCCTAATGAACTTAAGCTACGTTACGGTTTGTAATGAATACACTATTTTGGTTTAGGCGCGATTTGCGCCTTTTTTCTAACGAGGCGCTGATCGAAGCGCTAAATAATGGTGCTAAACACGCCATTTTTTTTGTGTGCGAAAAACAATGGGCACAGCATAATACTGCTGCCATTCAAATTGACTTACTAAAACGCAGAGTGAGTTATATTCGCGAAGAACTTGCCAAATATGGCGTAAATTTGCATGTAATAGACGCTCCTTTTTTTGCCGATTGCCAAACTAAACTTCTCGATTTTTGTCAGCAACACGATATTAAACACATAATAGCCAATACTGAGTATGAGCTAAATGAATTTAATAGGGACAAAGCGATTCAGGCACAGTGCGACCAACAGCAAATAACATTTACTTTATACGAGGGTGATATCATTGCTCCTGTAGGTAGCGTACGCACTCAAAATAATGAAATGTATAAAGTATTTACACCGTTTAAGCGCGCATGGTTAAAGCAGTATCAAGATACACACTTTAGTTTAGTGCAGTGGCCTTTGTCTGAAGAGCCGATAGAAATTGAACCGTGTGAGTTACTTTGTGGTGATGAAAGTTCAAAAAAATGGCCCGTTGATGATGATACTCTATCAATCGTAGTCGATAACTTTATTCATGATAAATTAGCAAGCTATGATGACGTACGAGACATACCTAGTGTAAAAGGAACATCGGGCTTGAGCCCCTATTTAGCCCTAGGGGTTGTTAGTAGTAAACAATTAATGGTTAATATACAACAACATTATCCCGATATACTGACCACCTCAAAAAGTAAAACCTTTACCTGGGTTAACGAACTGATCTGGCGTGAATTTTACAAACACCTAATTGCTGAATTTCCAAAACTTTCACGCGGTGCCAATTTTAACGAAAAGTACGATAGTGTGAGTTGGCGTGACAGTGACGCTGAGTTTAAGCAATGGTGCGAAGGCCGTACAGGCTATCCACTTGTTGATGCCGCCATGCAACAGCTATTGCAAACAGGCTGGATGCATAATCGTTTAAGAATGGTGGTTGCGAGTTTTTTAACTAAGCACCTACTGATTGATTGGCGCAAAGGCGAGCAGTTTTTTATGCAGCATCTTATTGATGGCGATTTAGCCTCAAACAATGGTGGTTGGCAATGGGCTGCAAGTACCGGCTGTGACGCACAACCTTACTTTAGAGTATTCAACCCCATTACCCAAAGTGAACGCTTTGATCCAAATGGTGATTTTATTCGTAAATATCTGCCTGAATTACAAAAAGTGCCAGATAAACACATTCATTTCCCACATACTTACTTAGCAGCAACGGGACAAATTGAACACTGTTACTGGCCAGCAATAGTTGATCATAAAGCGGCACGAGCGAGGGCTTTAGCTGCATTTAAGGTGTGATATGGATAACCAATTACCAGTCGATAAATTTGTAGAAATATATCAAAAGCTTGATAAGGATAACCTAGAGTTATTAACTGAAATTTACGCTCAAAACATTCACTTTATAGATCCGCTGCACGAAATTAATGGTCTTGAAGATCTAAGACGTTATTTTCGTGGTTTATATAGTAATGTTAAGTATTGTCGATTTGATATAACTGATTCATTTACCAGTGATAATAATGCATTTGTATACTGGACAATGCATTATTCTCACCCAAAACTTAATGCAGGCAATACAATTTCAGTGCAAGGGCACAGTAAACTAGTATTTGAAGGTGCGAAAATTATTAAACACCGCGATTACTTTAATGCTGGAGAGCTTTTGTATAAGCATATTCCATTACTGGGCAACATTATTAATTTTATTGATAAAAGGGCTGGTTAATTATGATTACGCTTATTACAGGTGCAACATCAGGCATAGGTGAACAACTCGCGATAAAGTATGCAGAGCAAGGTGACACAGTCATTGCGTGTGGACGAAATACGCAAAAGCTCGCAGAACTTGCCAAGCATAACAACATAGAAACCTGCCAGTTTGATGCTACCAACTTGCAAGATATTAAAGCTGCCACTCTCGGCTATCCGCAATTTGACCGCGTTATTCTTAACGCCGGTAATTGCGAGTATGTTGATGATGCACGCAATTTTGATAGCGCCCTCTTTGAGCGTGTTATTAATGTTAACTTACTTTCTATGGGGTATTGCTTAGAAGCTCTTTTACCCAAAATAACATCAGGCGGCCAATTAGTGATGGTCAGTTCGAGTGTTACTTATTTACCTTTACCGCGTTCAGAAGCGTATGGCGCATCTAAGGCGGGCGTAAGCTATTTAGCTAAAACCCTTGCGGTTGATTTAAACGACGTTGATGTAACACTAGTCCATCCTGGTTTTGTAAAAACACCGCTTACAGACAAAAATGATTTTCCTATGCCTATGGCTGTTAGTGCTGAAAAAGCGGCTGACTATATAATCAAAGGCGTAAAAAAACGTCGTAAAGAAGTCCATTTTCCGTATCGTTTCACACTTATATTAAAAGCACTGCGAATATTGCCACTTTCGCTTTGGCTTAAAATTGCAAAAGGATTAACCCGTTGAAAAAAATAGCAATAATTGGGACTGGTGTATCAGGTTTAACTTGCGGACACCTATTGCATAAGCATTATGATGTCACACTATTTGAAAAGAATGATTATATTGGTGGCCATACTGCCACGGTTGATGTAAATCACAGCGGTATTAACTACGCAGTTGATACCGGTTTTATCGTATTTAACGATAGAACATACCCTTACTTTGAAAAGCTGCTTGAACGTATTGGTGTAAAACGTAAACCGACCCAAATGAGCTTTAGTGTTCATAATGAAGCAACTGGCTTTGAGTATAACGGGCATACATTTACTAGTTTGTTTGCTCAGCGCAGAAACATAGTGAGACCTAAGTTTTGGCGTCTTTTGTACGATATTGTGCGCTTTAACAAACTGTGCAAGGCTTTATATGAAAAAGGCCAATACACTGAGCAATCACTTGGTGAGCTGCTACAACAACATCGCTTTAATGACTTTTTTAAATACCACTATATTTTGCCAATGGGTGCAGCTATTTGGTCGACAAGCATTAAAGAAATGGAAAACGTGGGCGTAGAATTTTTTGTAAAATTCTTTTTTAACCATGGTTTATTAGACATTACCAATAGGCCGCAATGGTATGTTATTCCGGGAGGCTCTCGTGAATACATTAAACCGTTGATAGCTTGTTTTGCTGATAAAATACAGTTAAACACTGACATTAAATCGGTAACCAGAGACGAGCAGGGAGTCACCATTACTTTTGCTGATGGTCAGCAAGCCCTGTTTGATAAGGTTATTTTTGCGTGTCATTCAGATCAAGCGTTAGCTTTACTCGGTGATGCCTGCGAGCAAGAAAATAAGGTGTTGGGTGCTATTCCTTACACTGAGAACTCGGTGGTATTGCATACCGATGTTTCATTATTACCAGATAGGAAAGCAGCTTGGGCGAGCTGGAATTACTTACTAAATAATAATACCGACAAAGCCGCTGTTGTTACTTATCAAATGAATATACTTCAAGGAATAGAGTCTGATACCCAATTTTGTGTCACTTTAAATCACTTAGAAGGGATCAATCAAAGTAAGATTTTACGTGAGTTTACTTATCACCATCCTGTGTTTAATCAACAATCTATTGCTGCTCAACAGCTGAAAAATACGGTTGACGGGCAAAACAATACTTATTTCTGTGGGGCTTATTGGTATAACGGCTTTCATGAGGATGGTGTGCGCAGTGCCGTCGATGTTGCAAAACAACTTGGAGTAGAGTTTGACTAATGCAGTGTATTTAGGCGATGTAAAGCATCGCCGTTTTGCTGTAAAACATCATGCGTTTAATTACCCACTTTATATGATGTGGGTTGATTTAAATAATACTCATGCGCTTAATGGCGTCCATAAGCAGCTTGGAACTTCAGGGTTTAAAGCATTGAAGTTTGAGCAATCTGATTATTTAAAAGGGTTACCCGATAGTCATCATCAGCCCATTATAGAGCGTGCTCATGCGCAGCTAGCCCAGTTAGGGGTAGATGAGAAATTTAGCCATGTGTACCTGCTAGGGCAATTACGCTGTTTGGGGATTTATTTTAGTCCAGTTAACTTTTACTTTTTTGGCCAACAAAACAATGAGTTTAGCTATATGGTGGCCGAGGTGAGTAATACCCCATGGAATGAGCGACATTACTACTTGGTTCCACTACAAAAAAAAGTGAACTTTAAGAAAGTATTTTCCGTATCACCCTTTATGAATTTGGATATGAACTATCATTGGACTGTTCGTCAAAAGAAAGACAATATACTGATACGTATAGAAAATAAGCGCGATGAAGAACTACTTTTTGATGCATCGTTAAGGTTACAGCGCCAACCCTTGTGCAATAAACAAATGAGCAAGTTGTTGAAGCGCTTTCCTGCGATGACATGGTCTATTTTCAGAGGTATTTACTATCAGGCATTTAAATTGTTTGTTAAAAAAGTCCCATTTTTAGGTCATTCAGGCAAACTTTAAATTTAATTTATGTTGTTTTATAAGTAATAACAATAATATAGGTAAGTATATGGAAAAGGTATCGAGCTTACGCGTTCAGGAACGCACCAGTTGGTTTACTAATTTATATAAAAAGTTAGTGTTTAAAGCGTTCTCGTCAATTGAAACGGGGCAGATAGTGTTGGTTGAGAATAACCAACAGTCTGTATTTGGGGATGCGTCTTCAGAGCTGAAAGTTACTGTCACCGTTAACGACAATGCCATGTATAAAGCGTTCGCTCTTTCTGGTAGCGTGGGTGCTGGTGAGTCTTACATTTTAGGGCAATGGCAATGTGATAATTTAACTCGGTTAATCGAAATTTTTGCGATTAACCAAGATCAACTAGATGCATTTGAAAAAAAGTTCGCGTTTTTTAGCAACATCGCTCACCGTATAAACCACATAAAAAACAAGAACTCACATGCGGGTTCAAAAAAGAATATTGTCGCTCACTATGACTTAGGAAATGATTTATACGAGTCTTTTTTAAGTAAAGAAATGCTTTATTCGAGTGCAGTATACCCAAGTAAAGATGCTAGCTTAGAACAAGCACAGCAGTACAAGCTACAACGTATATGCGAACAAGTTGAGCTACAACAAGGCGACACTGTTATTGAAATTGGTACCGGGTGGGGCGCGTTTGCTATTTATGCCGCTACTCATTATGACTGCCATGTCACAACTACAACCATCTCTGACGAACAGCACGATTATGTTGCTAACAAAGTTAACCAGCTTGGACTTGAAAGTAAAATAACCTTGCTCAAGCAAGATTATCGCTTATTGACTGGCAAATACGATAAGTTAGTCTCAATTGAGATGATCGAAGCCGTTGGGCATGAATACTTACCCAGCTTTTTTACTAAGTGCGGTGAGTTATTGAAAGACAACGGTGCTATGCTTATTCAAGCAATTACGATTAGTGACCAGCGTTATCAACACTATTTAAAAAATTCAGACTTTATACAACAGTATATTTTCCCTGGTGGGTGTTTGCCTTCGCTTAACGAAATGAGTGAACAAATTAAAAATAACACCGACATGAATATTCACACCATAAACGACATTGGTGCTCACTATGCCCGCACTCTTGCTGATTGGCGAGAGCGTTTTATTGCCAGCTGGCCAAAGCTTGATAGCGATAAGTTTGATGATCGTTTCTATCGCTTATGGCTTTTTTACCTTGCCTATTGCGAGGGCGCATTTAGAACCCGAGCAACCAGTACCGTGCATTTAATGGCACGCAAACCCCGCTTTACGAGTAGTAATGATGAGATTGCACTCGCTTATTAATTTTGCGCTGTTTCAAGTAGTGTGGTTTATGTGCCTGCTACTTGAACAACACGCAATTGTATACTCTGCTGTAGTCATCGCTTTGATGTTTTACTTATCAGCACAAAAAAAACAAGATGCTTTGCTGGTTTTAAAAGCCCTGCCACTAGCACTGTTGTGTGAGTTTATTGCGGTTCAGTTAGGGTTATTTGAATTTAAAGTCGATCCGCTGCCATTTTGGTTGGTGTTTTTATGGGTCGCATTGTTGCTGTGTATCAATACCTCTATGTCGTTTCTGACAAACCTTAAACCATGGCAAGCATTTGCTGTGTGCTTATTATTTGCCCCTGGCAGTTATTGGGCCGGCTCACGATTTGAGGTATTAGAGTTAGAGATGCCACTGTGGCAGTTTTGGCCACTTTACGGTGCTTTATGGGCTGCAACATTTACGTTTATTTTATTTTTAAACGGTAAAATAGGCGAGTTTGTTAAGCAATAACACAATACAGTTTGGAGATAACGATGAAAACGCTTTTAAATTTACTTATTGTTTATGCTTTATTTAGCCCTGTAGCTAATGCCGATACTCAGTTTAACAAGGTGGGTGAAGCACGCATGGAATACCTGTTTTGGGATGTTTATGATGCAACGCTTTATACACCTTCTGGTAGTTACACCGCAAAACAAACGCCTGTTAAATTTACCTTAACTTATTTGCGCGATTTTGACGCTAAAGACATTGTAAAAGCGACTAATGAGCAGTGGCAGCACTTAGGTAAACCTCAACTTTCAGAGCGCTATGCTGATAAATTACTCTCGATATGGCCAAATATTAAAAAAGGTGAATCGTTAACCTTGCTGACTGATCAGCAAGGACACAGTACTTTTTTCCATAACGATAACCAAATAGGTCGCATTGATGATGCCGAATTTGCTGAGGATTTTTTAGCTATTTGGTTAAGTGAAAACACCTCAGAACCATCAATTAGAAATCAACTATTAGGGATTTAATATGATTAATCTAAAACGCGTTAAAGTTGCCATGGTATTGGCCGTTAGCTTTTTTATTGCCAGTTGTTCAGCCCCAAGTGTTGAACATTACAAGGGTTCAGAACCAAATTTCGATTTTAAGACTTTCTTTAGTGGTGATTTGAAAGCCTATGGCGTTGTACAAGACTTTAAAGGTGAATTAACCCGAAAAGCTTGTTGTTGACTTAAACGCTACATGGGATGGCAATAAGGGCACTATTGAAGAAGACTTTGTTTACGATGATGGAGAAACACAAAAACGCATTTGGAAAATTACCTTAAACGACGATAACACATTAACAGGAACAGCCTCTGATGTTTTAGGGATAGCTACAGGAGAAAGTGATGGCAGTGTGTTTCATTGGAATTATAATGTAGAGATCCCTTACGATGGCAGCACTTTAGAAGTTAATTTTGATGATTGGATGTACCTAGTAACAAATACACGCTTGATAAACCGCACATCTATTGTTAAGTTTGGTGTTGAGGTTGGGGAAGTAACCTTAGTAATAGAAAAGGTAGAGTGAGTCATTAAGGTGCAAAGTTGCACTAATAGTGTGCTTAAATTAAGCTTTTGTTAACTCAACTCGCTGTATTTTACAGTGAATTTTACTATTTTTACTAATTTTTTAGTATTTTAGATAAAAAACGTAATTTGCTGTTGCTAACTCTTCGAAAATGCATAAAGATAGGATTTGCGAAGGCAAAATAATAACGAATAGGAATCTAATAATGAACAAAGCTCAACTAGTTGAAAAAATCTCTACTGACGCAGAAATCTCTAAAGCAGCCGCTACACGTGCACTTGACGCATTCACAGGCGCTGTAACTTCTTCATTAAAAGAAGGCAACTCTGTTGCATTAGTTGGTTTTGGTACTTTTTCAGTTAAAGAACGTGCTGCACGCACGGGTCGTAACCCACAAACGGGTGCAGAAATCCAAATTTCAGCAGCGACTATCCCAAGCTTTAAACCAGGTAAAGGTCTTAAAGACCAAGTAAACCTATAATTTTAGGTTTATAAAATATAATAAAAGGGCTATTTAGCCCTTTTTTTTTGTTGTAAATTTAACGCTTATTTAGCTTTAAGCGCTTTATCTCCTCGGCCAATGCCGACTGCGCCTGAGCGCACCACTTCAATTATGTCGGTTTCATGGCGTAAAGTATCTAAGAACGACTCTATTTTATCGGTGCTACTTACCAATTGTAGGCTGTAACTTTGACGACCCATATCTAAAATAGCACCTTGAAATACATCAACAACACGAGTTACTGCCGCACGAGTCGCTTCGTCTTTGGCAAATACTTTTACTAATAGCAGTTCGCGTTCTATGTGACTCATGTCGGTTAAATCAATAACTTTAAGTACATCGACCAGCTTGTTTACTTGCTTTGTTATTTGTTCAACAATTCTGTCATCACCTTTAGTGGTTACCGTAATACGAGAAAGAGACTCATCATCTGTAGTACCCACTGTTAAGCTATCAATATTGTATGCTCGTTGAGAAAAAAGCCCCACTATACGTGATAACGCACCAGGTTCATTTTCTAATAATATAGATAATATACGACGCATTATGCCTTCACTCCTTTTCTTAACCACATTTCGTCTATACCACCGTGCTTAATTTGCATTGGGTAAACATGTTCTTTTTCGTCTACTAAAATATCTAAAAATACCAATCTGTCGGTTATCGACATGGCTTTGTCTATCGCGGGTTGTAACTCATCAAGGGTGTTTACTCTGATCCCAACATGGCCATAGCTTTCAACAAGCTTTACAAAATCAGGCAAAGATTCCATATACGATGAAGAATGCCTACCGCCATAAATCATGTCTTGCCATTGTCTTACCATACCTAATGAACGGTTATTTAAGGAGATCACCTTTACTGCTAAGTTATACTGTAAACAGGTTGATAGCTCTTGGATGTTCATTTGAATAGAGCCGTCTCCAGTCACACATAAAGACTCTTTATCAGGAAAAGCCAGCTTGACCCCCATAGCCGCAGGTAAACCAAAGCCCATAGTGCCTAGGCCGCCTGAGTTGATCCACTGACGAGGGTGTTTAAATGGGTAGTACTGCGCGGCAAACATTTGATGTTGGCCAACATCAGAGCTGACATAAGCATCTCCGTTGGTCGCTTCATATATTGCCTCAATAACTGCCTGAGGTTTTATTTTGTCACCATCGCTGTTGTAACTAAGGCATTTTTGTTCACGCCAGCTGATCACTTGTCGCCACCAATCTTCTTGTGCACTGCGATCAATTTTAATTGGGCTGTTATCTATGGCAGTTTGTAATTGCTCAAGTACCGTTGCCAAACAGCCAACAACAGGAATATGTGATTTAATGGTTTTAGAAATAGAGGTTGGATCAACATCTACATGCACAATAGTGGCATTTGGGCAGAATTTTTGAACATTATTAGTAACCCGATCATCGAATCGTGCGCCAAGTGCTAAAATAACATCGGCATTGGCCATCGCTTTATTGGCTTCTAATGTGCCGTGCATACCCAACATACCAATAAAGTTAGGGTGAACGCCCGATATACCGCCCAGTCCCATTAACGTGTTGGTAATAGGGGCATTAAGTGACTCGACCAAATGAGTTAGTTGCTCTGAGGTGTTTGAAAGCACAATACCGCCACCAGAGTATATAACCAGTTTTTTTGCTTCTAAAATAGCAGTAACGGCCTTACGAATTTGTTTAGAGTGACCCTTGGTATTAGGGTTGTAGGTTCTGAGTTCTGTTGCCGCTGGAAAATTGTAAGCAAAAGTTAGCTCTGGGTTAAGCATGTCTTTAGGAAGTTCTACTACCACAGGCCCTGGGCGGCCGGTACTGGCAATATAAAAGGCTTTAGCAAGAATATTGGGAATTTCACTCGCGCTTCTACAATTAAAGCTATGTTTTACAATCGGGCGAGAGCAACCAACAATATCGGTTTCTTGAAACGCGTCATCACCTATAAGACTTGTGGGCACTTGACCTGATAACACCACCATAGGAATTGAATCCATATACGCAGTTGCTATGCCTGTTACACAGTTTGTTGCACCGGGACCTGATGTAGCAAGTACAACACCTACTTCACCGGTGGCTCTTGCGTAACCATCGGCCATGTGTGTAGCCGCTTGTTCATGGCGTACTAAAATGTGCTCAATATCGTCTTGCTGAAAAAGTGCGTCGTATAAATCTAATACTGAGCCGCCGGGATAACCAAATATATACTTTACCTTTAGCTCTTTTAATGACTTAACAACCAATTCAGAGCCATTATATTCTTGTTTACTCATCCTCATTCCTCTGTTGATTACATGCAAAAAAAAACCCCCGCGTAGTGCGAGGGTTTTAAAAAGCATTTTTCACCTTTTAATACATCCCCGCTGGGCTTATCACTAAGACCAGTACGAGTAAGACTAAAAGGCTAAATTGTGTATTCATGATGTTTTGCTCTTTAAAATAAAATGCTGTTTAAATAACAATTTTTGTATGTGGTTATTTTTAAGGCTTTTGAGCACACATGTCAACCCATTAAACTGGTTTTTGGATTAAAAATTCATTTTTAAATGTTTTTTAATCTAATAATCTATTTTATATGAGTTATTTTCACTTTATAAGCAGAAATTATGCAGTTTTGCGTGTTTGCCTAGGCTTGGGGATGGTCAGGGGGAAATTTAAATGCTGTGTTTCTGGCATAAAAAAAGCCAGCATTAGCTGGCTTTTTAATTTAACAGTACTAATTACAGACGGTCAATTACTGATTGTGTGAAATCAGTAGTGCCGTGGCTGCCGCCTAAATCGCGGGTAGTACGGTCGCCAGATTTAATTACATCAGCAACAGCGCTACGAATACGTTCAGCTGTATCGCCCATGTTTAAATGTTCTAGCATTTGAATAGAGGCTAAAATCACTGACGTAGGATTTGCAAGGTTTTTACCAGCAATATCAGGTGCACTACCGTGAACAGCTTCAAAAATAGCAGCATCTTCACCAATGTTTGCTCCTGGTGCCATGCCTAAACCGCCTACTAAGCCAGCACATAAGTCAGATAAAATATCGCCAAATAAGTTCGTTGTAACGATCACGTCAAACTCTTCAGGGGTCATTACAAGCTTCATACATGTTGCATCAACAATCATTTCAGTTGATTCAATTTCTGGGTAACGCTCAGCTACTTCACGCGCCACTTTTAAGAATAAACCAGAGGTTGATTTTAAAATATTTGCTTTATGTACTGCAGTTACTTTTTTACGACCTTCGCGCACAGCAAGTTCGTATGCGAACGTTACAATTTTTTCTGCGCCTTCGCGAGTGATCACTGATTTTGCTTCAGCTTCAGTACCATCTTCAGATACAACTTGGCCTGCACCTGAATACATACCTTGTGTGTTTTCACGAATAGTGATGATATCAATATCGTCGTAACGGGCTTTAGTACCGGCAAACGATTTAACTGGACGTACATTGGCGTATAAACCAAATTGCTTACGAAGCGTTACGTTGATAGATGTAAAACCTTCGCCTACAGGCGTGGTTAATGGACCTTTTAAGGTGATTTTATTCTTAGCAATTGTGTCAATTGTTTCTTGTGGAAGCAATTCGCCTGTTTTTTCAAGCGCAGCTAGGCCAGCGTCAACAAATTCATAATCAAAATCGCATCCTGCGGCTTTTAGTATTTCAAGTGCTGAGTCGATAATGCTTGGGCCGATGCCGTCGCCTTTGATCACTGTTATGGTTTGTTTGGCCATGAACTTTTCCTTTAAAGATTTGGATACACACATAAATAAAAATACTCAACAGAGTTTAGACTACTTATATGACAGGGGTACTAAATTTGAGCCGGCATTTATACCAATTTATCTCTCATTTTGCCAGTTTATAGTATGAATACAGGGTATAATCTTGAGTTATAATGGTAATAAGTCAGCTAAATACTATTGTGAAGCCCTAAGCGCAGCAGCGATTGATTAAAATCGACTTCACTTTGCCAACCATGGCGACTAAGTTGTTGATTTAATATTTGCTGTTGCCATGCTGTTAATGGCTGGTTAGGTTTAAGTATGCGTTGTGCCACTACCTTTAATGCCGCCCATAATTGACCAGCATCATCAAGCTGCTTTTTAGGCAATTGCTCTGCATTTAATAAAGCCGACGCCCATGGGTCGCCACTAAGTAATTCGTTAAGCTCACTGTTTAAATGAGAGGCATCTACGTTGTTCACACCAAAAAATGTACTAAAAGGTGTATCGAGAGATTTATTCGGTGTTTGATCAATGGTGATTTTTCTAGAAACATCTGCGCTGTAATGTATCAACACATAATATAAGTAAGCATATAAGCTTAAACTAACACGCTCACCTTGAACGCGGGGATTATGCTTAACTAATAGCTCTAAAATATTTACTAAACAACTAATACGGGTGCATAAAAAGGCATGTAAAGGGTGAGCAATACTATTTACTAATTGTTGAAACACCACCCCTTGAATAATAGCCGGTGCTTTATCGTAACCGACCATAGATAAACTATGTCTTAAATCTTTAGCGGGTAATAGCTCTTTGTTGTAGTGTTTTACTGCTAAGCATACTGACTTTATAACGTCAGGGTAGGGGGTAAGTAAGGTGTTCAAAGCTTTAAAGCTGTATTCTTTTTGCGTTTTTATTTGTTTAACTAATTGGTACAAGGGCGTTTGTGCAGAGAGTTCACTATTCGGGATATTAAGATATTCACTGTCCCATACTTTTAAAAATAAGCGGTTATCATTGCATTCCCATGCTTTTGAGTCATCCATTAAGGACGCTTTAATACGATACCATGCCATTTTAGTATTGGCGTTATTAACTATAATATGTCGGCCTTGCGTATCCGTGGCTAAATAAACCATAGCTTGGTCGGCATACACGACTTGGCTGCCAGGTACATATTGTCCAACGTGTGCAACTAGCGCTTTTAATAACGTTTGTGCAAATGAGTTGGGAGTTCTTATATATAAATCAGCGACCGCTTTATAAAAATTTATGTGCTGTTGTTTTTCATTACAAGTAACGTTAAGTGCTAATATATTAGCTAAAGAAACCAACACACTGGCACCGTCATAAAGCATAATTTTAGGTGTATCTAATAATGCGTGTTTGTATTTGCCTAATTTTGCCAAAATATGAGCAATTTGGTGCGCGGGTTGTTTAGCCGTTAATAATACTTTGGCTGCAAGTTTATGGCGTAACTGCCACATTTTTTTATCGGCTTCGTTAAACGTTTGCTGTTGAGCTAACTTATTTAATTGTTTGGCAACACAAAGGTGTTCAACTAATGAGGCACTAATATAAAGCTCGGTTAAATCGTTGTCGTAGTTTTGACTACGACACAAAGCACAGGTTAATACACATTGGTTAACCACTAAATTGGTTGCGTAACTATAATGTGTTTTATATAAATTTAACTGAGCTTGCAATGCCGCTGGGTTTTGTTTGTATAATGCAGCGTATTGCTCTGAAAACTTACACACAAGAGGGTAGAAGGTATGCCACTGACTTTTATTGTTATGGGAGCTTAAAAGCAGTTGCGTGCTTTCGAATAGCTTTTTTAGTTTACCCGACAGTGGAGCTTCCATTAAATCTTCCCATCATTATGCTCAAGATATTTTTCATAAGCACTTGGGCCCCACATTATTAGTTGGCCATTTTTAAATAATAACCCAGTACATTCATCCATGGTGGTGATACCGTCTGAGGTTTTGTGTTGGGTACGATAAAAAACCACCTGCCATACTTGCTCGCCATCACGCTTAGCATAGGTTAAATCTGGGCTACCTAAATATTCAAGCACATCATTTAGCGTAAAGGTATCTTCTAAACGCAATTTTTCGATATAGCGTTTATTAAATGCTTCTCTGTCTTGCCAAATCATAGCTTGTGGATCGTCTTTATAGAACATAATAACTGACGTAGCTATTAGAGCGTATAAACCTAATCCTAATATTAAATACCTAAAAAACTTTTTAAACATTGCCAACCCAGACCAAAATAGCTATCGCTAGTATACGTATTGCTAGTGTACAGTGCTATTAACTTGCGACTAATTAAGCCTTAACTGCTTTAAACTAAAGCCTAAATGGATATCTGTACGCAAACTCACCAATTGCTTAGAAATAACAAACATATCCATATCTTCATTAAGCTTTTTTTGTAGCCGCGTATTTAACGATTCATCATTTAGCGCTTCTTCAATAGAGCTATATTGATTAACCAATTGCTGCGCGGATTTAACACCAATACCTTTAACACCAGGAATGTCGTTGGTTTTATCGCCTGCGAGTGCCCAAAAGTCGATGAGTTTATGTTGAGCGACAGCAAAGCGCTCTTCAATGTGTTCTTCATTGAGGTGTTGCTTTTTAAAGTAATCGTATACTTCAATATGCTCATTCAAATGAGGCAAAAAGCCTTTATCAGTAGAGACAATGGTATTGTTTATCTGATTATTAGCCGCTTTATGCGCTAAAGT
This sequence comes from Pseudoalteromonas sp. US3C1013, assembly GCF_048401115.1. GTDB lineage: Bacteria > Pseudomonadota > Gammaproteobacteria > Enterobacterales > Alteromonadaceae > Pseudoalteromonas > Pseudoalteromonas undina. The sequence goes on from NZ_CP183076.1 coordinate 655,465, forward strand.
CGCAATAATATCGTCAGCTTCATCGTTAGTCGGTTCAAATACCACTATACCGGTTTCTTCAATGGCCGCTTTAAAATGGGGTAACGCGTTTTTTAGGGTCTCTGGCATAGGTGCACGCGAATGTTTGTAGTCTTTATAAAAGTGGTAACGCCAGCTTTTGTCACCATCAAAAACCGCAATTGCATGGGTTGCATTGGTGGTCGTTAAAAGTTTTTTGCATGCATGTGCAACCCGAGCACAGCAGGCTTTTAACATGTGCTCGTCGCTGTGATGGCTTTGGTTTGCATCAACAGCATAAATGCGCCTAATTAAATTAAGCGCATCAATAAGGAGTAAATGGGGATTCAATTATAAACTCACGCTTTTATTGTATAACAAGGAATATACTTACTTCCGGGAAGTTTCATTCTACCTTGTTCTACAAATGCTTGTAAAAGCTTGTCCATTGCTTTCATTAAATCAGGCTCACCACTTAGCACATAGGGGCCATGCTCTTTAATTGCATTTAAGCCTTCTTCTTTTACGTTACCAGCAACAATTCCCGAAAACGCACGGCGTAAATTAGCGGCAAGCTGTTGTTTGGGTTGATCAAGGTGTAAATCAAGTGACGCCATGGCTTCATGAGTTGGATAAAAAGGCTGCTGAAAATCATTTTCTATTTTCAACGTCCAATTAAAGTAATAAGCATCGCCTTGGCTTTTACGATATTCGCGAACTCCGCTCATAGCCGATTTAAGCTTTTGGCTAACTAATTGAGGATCATCAATAATCACTTCAAATTTACTCAGCGCAGCATCGCCCAAAGTCATTTGAATAAACTTACAAAGCTCTTCAAAGTAAGCTTTGCTCTGTTTAGGGCCAGTTAAAATAACAGGTAAACATTGCTTGTCGTTTTCAGGGTGTAACAAAATACCTAATAAATAAAGTAACTCTTCGGCTGTACCTGCGCCACCTGGAAAAATAATAATAGCGTGTGCGGTTCGAACAAATGCTTCAAGGCGTTTTTCAATGTCGGGTAAAATAACCAGCTCATTTACAATCGGATTGGGTGGCTCTGCCGCTATAATGCTGGGCTCAGTTAAACCTAAATAACGATTATTGGTAATACGTTGCTTTGCGTGGCCAATGGTTGCGCCTTTCATTGGGCCTTTCATTGCACCAGGCCCACAGCCAGTACAAATATTTAATCCACGTAACCCCAGTTCATAGCCAACTTGTTTGGTGTATTTATATTCGACTTCGTTAATAGAGTGGCCACCCCAACATACAATCATGTTAGGTTCGCTATTTACCTTAAGCGCGTCGGCATTTCTAAGCATATCAAAAACCATATGGGTAATGGCTTTAGTTTCTTGGAGGTTCTTTTCATACTTTTGGCAAATAAACAAAATATCGCGAATAACCGAAAATATGTGCTCATGAATGCCTGTTACTATGTGGCCATCAACAAAGGCCGTTTGCGGAGGATTTTCTAACTCAATTTTTATACCGCGTTCACGGCTAACCAAACGTATATCAAAATCTTTGTGTTTATCGTAAATATCATTGCTTACATCGGTGTGGCTGCCTACATTGAGCACGGCCAATACACAGTTTCTAAATAGTCTGTAGCGTTCGCTGGTTGATGATTGCTCGAGTAAGTCTACTTCTAGCTGCGACAATAAATCTAATACCCCTGTAGGGTTTAATTGTATTAGCATCGACATTCTCCTTGAAACTTCTTGGGTAAATTTACTGCGTAGTTATGCCTTATACTCAAGGGTAAAAGTGCATAACACTATTTACTAATACACAGACGATCCCGGCCTGAGTTTTTAGCATCGTAAAGAGCCTCATCGGCTCTATCAAATGCTTTTAGAGGCGTATCACCCACTTCAAATTGGGTTGCGCCTAAAGAAACAGTAATTTGTATTTGCTTGTCTTTAAATTTAAATGGGATCTTTTTAATCGACAGTCTTAATTTATCGAGATGCTCGACGGCGTTTTCAAGTGAGGTACGGGGCATTAATAACACAAACTCTTCGCCGCCATAACGGGCAATAAAATCAGTTTGTCTAATCGATTTTTGCAGCGCTTTTGCAATCACTTGCAAGGTAATGTCGCCGGCTGTGTGACCAAAACGATCGTTAATTGATTTAAAATGGTCAACATCAATAACAACTAAGGTTATGTCTGACGGGCGTTCATTAAATACATTGATTTCGTGATTATAACGTTCATCAAAAGCTGCGCGATTAGGTAATTTGGTAAGACTGTCGAGTAAACTTTTAAAACGTTGTTCATTCAAACGTTTCTTATAATTACTAACTTTGTTTTCTAAACTGCCAATTCTATCGTTTATTTGTGCAAAGCTAGAAATTAAAATTTGGCGATCTTTTTGTTCTAGCTGCTCTTTTTCTAAAATATCAGCACTTAATGAGCGTAACTCATTTTCAACCAATTGCTTTAACTCTGTAATTGATGTTGCTTTATTTGTTTGTGTATTTAAATTTCTTAGCTTTTCACCAATTCGTTGATTAATTGAGTCAAACTCAACAGTCATCGATTCAGAATGTTCGCTGGTCGATACTAATGAGCGATGTAGCTCTCCGAGTGTTTGGTTTAAAGAGGTTAAGAAGCTTTGTGCTGACGCGCGCTCAACTTGAATGCTTTGTACAATAAGTGTGATTACATCAATTGCTGCATCAAGTAGCTGGTCTACGGCTTTATTTTTAGCGATACGTTTTTTTATTAAATACAACGCTTCGTTGGCTTCTTCTTCGAGAACTAGCTGACTGACTAATCTAAACAGCTTTTCAGTGAGGGCACTTAGGTTCGGAGGCTCAAAGGCGTCGTTGCTTTTAGCAATTAAGGCTTGATGATAAAAAGTTATCAGCTGGTTTAATATAGGAATAAAGCCATGTACAGATTGAATATCGTCTAGCTCGTTATCAAGCAAATGGCGCAGTGTTCTGCGGGTATCGTCAGGCAAGCCTTTGGTTTGTTGTAATTGCTTACCTGCATTTTGTACACTGGTAAAAAGGTCGCGTTGATGTGCTAGTTGAATGGCTTCTTGGTTTTTAAGCAAAGCTAAAATATCATCCACTAAAGGGGCAAAGTCTTCAAAACTCATTCCTTTGTTTAACGCGCTTCGAAACTTAGCTAGGCGGTTATCAAGCTCAGTATCAAGTCCCTTACAGCTTAAAGACAACTTAGCTGCAAAATTAGAAAGCGTACTCACTTGATGTTGGCGAGCACTTTCTATTACTTTTCTACTGTCGATTGCTTGCTTTAGTTTTTGTTCCACCGTATTGGAGCTCCTAGACACCTACACACCATCATCGTAATACCTCTATTGTTTTAGTTTACAACAAAAACATATTAATAGTAGGGATGAGATCAAAAACTTAATGTTTTTAATAACAAAATACGAGCGATCTTAAATATAAGTGCATTTACCGCTTTTAATTCACTTTTAAAATGGGTCTTGTTAATCTTGGTACAACAATACGTTATATAAAAAAGAGCCTTCATGAAAAAGCTACTTGCCTTATCAATTTTAGCTGCCTGTTCAGCACCAGCATTTGCCGACGTTAACTACGCTTTAAATATCTCTCAGCCAGAGCATCATTTAGGTGATGTAAATGTAGAGTTTCCTAAAACGGCGCAATCATATTTAGATGTAAAACTGCCAGCATGGCGTACTGGTCGCTATGAAATTTTAAACCTTGCCAATGGCGTTCGCTATTTTAAAGCCAGCGACAATGAAGGTAATGCATTAAAGTGGGAAAAAATAGACCACAGCACATGGCGTGTTCATTTAAACGAGCCGACTGAAGTTAATGTTGATTACCAAGTATATGCCAATGAGCTAGGTAAGCGCGCTCGCCATATTGACGATAGCCATGCGTTTGTTGATGCATCGGGCTTTTTTATGTTTAGCGAGTCATTTCGCCAAGAGCCAGTTACGGTTGAATTAAACGTACCTAAAGCATGGCGCTCTGTGTCGGGTATGGAAAACTATAAAAATAAACACAGCTTTAAAGCCAGTGACTACGACGTGCTTGTTGATTCACCAATAGAAACAGGTGTTAACGAACTGCGTACTTTTGAGGTTGATGGCCGTGAGTATGAGCTAGTGGTGTGGGGCGAAGGTAATTACGACATAGAACTGATGCTAACCGATCTGAAAAAGCTAGTGGCAACGGGCAATGTAATTTGGGACAGCTACCCGTATGAGCGTTATGTATTTATGGTGCATGCTACATCGGGCGCGGGCGGTGCAACCGAACACTTAAACTCAACTATTATTCAACGCCCACGTGATCGCTTTGCTAAACGTGAAGACTATTTAGCTTTTATCAGTACAGCGGCACATGAATTTATTCATACTTGGAATGTAAAAGCATACCGACCTAAAGGGCTTGCGCCATATGACTACACTAATATTAATTATTCAAAATTGCTGTGGATTGCTGAAGGGTCTACAAGCTATTTTGAAGATCATTTATTAGTGCGTTCGGGTATTCAAACCACCGATGAATTTTTTAAGAACTTTAGTAAAACCATTAATCGCCACCTCACTACCCCTGGTCGTGAAGTGCAAAGTGCAAGTGAAACCAGCTTTGATAAATGGATAAATCAAGGTGGCGATCATGCACGTAATTACGGCACTAATATTTATCTTGAAGGCTCGTTATTGTCGATGGCGTTAGATATAGACCTACTTGAAAAAAGCCAAGGTAAAATAAGCTATAAAGACGTACACAACGAACTTTATAAGCAACATAAGCTACCAGCGGGTTTTACTGAGCAAGACGTATTAGCTATTTTAAAACAACTATCAGGACGTGATTACAGCGCTTGGTGGCAAGAAAATGTTAGCACACCAGCCAGCCTAGATTTTGATGAATTACTGGCAAAAGTTGGTTTAAGCTTTGAATTACCAGAAAAAGCCAAGGCTACACCAAGCTTAGATGCCTTTACTAAAAATACTGGTGAGTTACTAACACTTACCCATGTACGCCGCGATGGCGCAGCATGGCAAGGTGGCTTAACTACAGACGATAAACTCGTCGCTATTAACAAAAAGCATGTAGGGAAAAACTTAACCACGAGCCTAGAAACCTTTAAAGCAGGAGACAAGGTAACTGTTGATTTTATTCGCCGTGATGCATTAATGTCGACTGAGCTTGTGTTGTCAGAAGATTTCGACAAACCTAAAAAAGTAGTCGCTAATAAAAATGCTACTGCTGAGCAAAAAGCGCTATTTAAAGCATGGATGGGCGTAGCGCATCCAAATGATGTGAAAAAAGACGACTAACATCGTTTATCATTTTGTTTAAAAAGGAGCTTAGGCTCCTTTTTTGTTTATTGGGCGCTATATTGTAACAATTTATCTCAGCGCAGTTGACCTGACTCATACTTAATGAGTAATCTGCTGGTTCAATAATAAAAGGGATTCTATAATGCGTTTAAAACCTCTTGTTGCCACGTTGGTAGCAACCTGTTCACTGGCACTTTCTTCTGCGGCTCATGCCGATGAAGGCATGTGGCAACCTCATCAACTACCAGAGCTTGAGTCAATTTTAAAAGCCAAAGGGCTTGAAATTAGCGTTGATTCAATTTCAAAATTAACCGAATTTCCAATGAATGCGGTTATCAGCTTAGGCGGTTGTACAGCCTCGTTTGTTTCGCCAAAAGGCTTAGTTGTAACTAACCATCACTGTATTTATGGTTCGGTGCAATATAATTCAACGCCTGAAAATAACATTTTAGAAAATGGCTTTTTAGCAAAAACACCGGCTGAAGACTTACCAGCTGCGCCAGGTTCACGTGTGTACGTAACCGAAACAGTGACCAATGTGACCGACAAAGTGATTAGCGGCACTAACGAGCTAAGCGCAAAAGCACGCTATGATGCGTTAGAAAAAAATCAAAAAGCACTCGTTGCACAGTGTGAAGCTGATGCTAGTTACCGTTGTAATGTGTATTCGTTTCATGGTGGTTTAGAGTTTTACCTAATTAAATCACTGGAAATTAAAGATGTACGTTTAGCGTATGCACCTGCCATGGGCGTAGGTAAATACGGTGGCGATATAGATAACTGGATGTGGCCGCGCCACACAGGCGATTTTGGTTTTTACCGCGCCTATGTAGGTAAAGACGGCAAGCCAGCAGAGTACAGCGAAGATAACGTACCGTACGTGCCAGAGTCTTACTTAAGTGTAAGTGCTAAAGGCGTGCAAGAGGGCGACTTTGTTATGGTAACTGGCTATCCAGGGCGTACCAATCGTTACCGTATTGCCGCAGAGGTTGATTACGTATTTAACGACAGTTACCCTAAAGCGCGCATGCACAATACTAAATACGTGTCACTAATTGAAGAAAACTCAGAAGATGGCAGCAAAGCCCGTATTGCTTACGAAAGCACCATAGCAGGTTACAACAACTACATTAAAAACTATGGTTCGATGATTGAAAGCTTCAAAAAAGGCACCATGTTTGAGCGTAAAAAACAGTTTGAACAAGAGCTTACAAGCTGGATAAACAGCGATAGCGAGCGTAAACAGCGCTACGGGAATGTGCTTAATGAGTTATCGGCATTAGTAGCTCAATCGCAAGAGCACAGTGAGCGCGACCGTATGGTAGGCTATGTTCATCGTTCACAAATGATCAGCACGGCACGTCGTTTATACCGCTTAGCGGTTGAAAAACAAAAGCCAAATAGTGAGCGCGAATCAGGTTACCAAGAACGCGATTTACCGCGTATTAAATCTTCTCTTGAGCGTATGTCACGTCGCTTTGATGCCAATGTAGATAAAGCTATATTACTGCACTTTTTAGAGCAATATGCAGCATTACCTAAAGCAGAGCGCTTTAGTGAAATTGATAAAGCTTTTGCTTTAGAAAACGGTTTTGATAAAGCAAAACAAAGCGCATTGCTAGATGAAATGTACGCTAAATCAAGACTAGATAATGAAATTGTACGTAATTCATTATTTGAACAAACACTAAGTCAGCTTAACCAAAGCCAAGACCCGTTCATGCAATATGCAAAAGCTATATTTGCTGTGATGAAAGCTGAGGAAGATAAGTCAAAAGCCTTGGCAGGTAAGTTACAAGCTGCTCGCCCAGAGTTAATGAGTGCAATTATTGCCTTTAACAAAGCGCAAAACAAACCGGTTTACGCCGATGCAAACAGCACATTACGTGTAACTTACGGCACGGTAGGCGGTTATTCTCCGCAAGATGGATTAGTGGCTACGCCGTTTACTTCACTTGAAGGCTTATTGGCTAAAAACACCGATGTTGACCCATTTAATGCGCCTAAAAAGCTGCAAGAGCAAATTAAAGCGAAGCTTTATGGTGATTACACTGGTGGCATGAATACTGTTCCGGTTAACTTTTTATCAAATGTAGATACAACTGGCGGTAACTCAGGTTCGCCAACGCTTAACGGCAATGCCGAGCTGGTGGGTTTACTGTTTGACGGTGTGTACGAAAGCATTATTGGTGATTGGGATTACAACCCAGAACTAAACCGCTCAATTCATGTAGATTCGCGCTACATGCTGTGGGTAATGGATAAAGTAGATAACGCCCAAAACCTATTAGACGAAATGAAAATCGTAAAATAAATAGCAGTTAAAATAACAAAAGGCGCTTACCTTAACCGGAAGCGCCTTTTTTGTTTAAACATTTTTGGCGATTAATCTAACTTAAGCTACGGGCTACGGGCTACGGGCTACGAGGTTCGGGGGAGCTAATATTTAACTTTCACTGACACTCGGCTTTGTGTGATGGTTTTGGTTTCTCATTTTCTGCTCATTATCTTCTCCATGTTCAAATAGCTTTTTGATGAATTATGCACAAAGAGGGCGAAGAGACGCTGCGCTTTTGTAGGAGCAAGGTGTTTTTAAATTAAACTTTTTTATAACGGTAACTACGTAAGTTTAATTTACTAAATGCCAACTAGCATAATTTTACCTTGTGCCATGCCCTCAAGCTGGCAGCTAAAATCAATGCGCTTTTCAGCAGGTGTTTTATACAGCAAAGTGAGCTTACGAAAAGGCGTGGTAATCACTTTGACCGTTTTGATTTGTAAACTAACGCGTGTTCGTTTGTCTAAAAAGGCAAAAGCCGTTTCCGTTAATGCTTTTTTACATGCGCTTAATGCTGTATTTGTTACAACGCCAGATAATATTGAGTTACTAATATCTTCAGCCGACAAGCTACTATAACCACTTGCCATTACGAACGCGGCATAAATATCAAGTATGGCAATAGCGCGTACTTTTTGACTTTTAGGATCCTCATAAACAGCCATTACACAGGGTACTTTAGATTCATCGAATACCTGCGGTTGAATTGTGTTTACGATTAAAGACTGACTTATATGTTTATGAAACAAACGTTCTAATTGCGACAGCTTTGGTAACGCTAAATCATCATTTAATTCAATTTCATCAGGAATGACTTCGTTATTTTCTACAAGTTGAACCAGAGGTAATAACTTATCGTGAAGTTGTTCATCGGTAAAAGGTTTTGACAGTACAAAAGATGCGCCTAAGCTAATAGCTTCTTCAATTTGAGACTTTTCATCAACAGTGGTTAGCATCGCGACTATTATATTAAGTTGCCTTTGCTTTATTGCACGTAATAACGTTACCCCACACATATCAGGCATATGCCAGTCTGTAAGGACAATATCGGGGTGCCAACTACCAATCAGCGTTAACGCAGATTTAGCATTGTTGGCTTTTTCTATTAATAACTTCCGATAGCCAAACTTTTCCAACCCTCGGCGTACTATTTCAAGTGTTGCATGGCTATCATCCACGATAAGTATTTTCACACAGGTAACTTTTTTTTAATGTTGTTGTTATTATGGCAGATTTTTTTCACAGCGCTAAACTCTAGTAAATAAACACTTAATTTAAGATAACTAAATAATGCCATATGCCGTATTTCCGCCAGAGGTTTATCATTATATTGCTATAAATTTTGGGCTACTTATTTTAGCCGCGTGGTTTTATATTCTTTTACTGATACTCAGAGAGTTTAGGGCATTTGCACTTAGCATGGTTAAAAGTAACGGAACAATGGATGATGCGACGTTAGCTATGTGCAGAGAGTCTGTTGAAAACGCTATGAGCTATGTTAACGATAATCGAAAAACTATCGCTGAGTTAATCAGTGTACAAATGCTATTACAACAGCAATTGACTGAGGTTACTTCATCAACCAAAGATCATGTTACCGAAAAAGAACAACAGCTAATCGATGATCTCAATAAAAAATTAAAACGCTCGCATAAGCTAATTCGCAAACTTAAAGGGGATTTGGATAAAAGTGTTGAAAAATTAAAAGTTACCCGTCAAAAACTCTATGCACAATATGATGCAGTGACTGTGCTTCAAGAAGAAAAAGATCAGTTACAAGCAGATTACGAAGCGCTTAAAACCGCAAGCGAAAATAGTGATAAAACATCAAACGCAGATGCATCCTCAACGCTCGATCAAACAAGATTACTTAATACTTTAAACGAATATAAAAGGCAAATTGCAGAGCAAGACCAACTGCTACAGCAATTACAGTTACAAACTGACGGGCCAGAAAGTAGTGAGGAATTAGATACTCTAAAGCAAGAGCTAGAGAAAACCCAGTACGCACTTAAACACCTTACAAAAGAAAAAAAATTCATTGAAGGACGCTATTTAGAAATGATGAAAAATAGCCAAAAACCAAGCTAACTAACGACTTTTTTTAGTCTGAGCGAGTAAACGTTATTACTGTGTTTTCTGCTCATTCAATTCTCTTTGCTAAGTAAGGTCTTATGCACAAAGAGGGCGAAAAGACGCTGCGCTTTTAGAGGAAGATATAAAACAAAGCTATTTTTAGCTAGTCACTGCTATGTATTACCACGTTATCTTTGCTGAGTATGTAAGGTGACAATTTATAGTAAACAAAGAACCAGCCTGATACGGTTAATATTACGCCTAAACCATATTTGCTAAAAATTGGAATATACATTATCAATGTAAACACGACTGCCGAATACAATAAAAATATAGCCCAGAATAATTTTGAGCTGATAAGTTTCAATCTCGTCTGACAATTGGCACATTTAAAGTAAAACGGAAATGCAGATAAATAAAGGCTGAAAACATCTATTTTATGTTCACACCGAGGGCACTGACTCATAAATTTCCTTGTGTTTTTTCCGTTAGAAGTTCTTGTTAGTTTTTATTATTTACAATACTTTTTGGCTTTAAAAAAACCTGTAATACAAATTACTATATAAAAAGCATACAACCCTATCTTTTCAGCCCACGTAGCTTGTGGAAGTGAGCCATAAAAACGAAGGTAATCATTAACAACTAACATCCCAACACAAACTATAATAGCAGTTGTTTTGAAGTAGAAAACACCCGCCGATTTTATAGTTGATATAGAGACAATTAAAGCCCCCAAAGATAGATAAAAAGCTAATATTGACATGGCTCCAGGTACAATACTTGGTGCTAGTGCAAGAGTTGTTATGATTATTGAAAACCATCCTAATATTTTAATGGTCATTCGACTCCTTTAAAAACTTACAACCGTGTAACACGCAATGTGTTGGCGTGGTTTTCTGTTTGCCAAAACTATGACAACTTTACATAGTCGGAGTTTAGGTGTTTGTTATATTCTTATCATATTCCTGGTTAACATTTGATAAATACTTATTAAATAAGTTAAAACGATAACGCAAGAGATAGCTAAAATACTACTGTTAGGGAATAAATACCAAGCGGCTACAATTAAAATACTTCTTAACACAGCATGAATTAAGCCAACAGGATGTTTAACGATCCAAGAATATACTACCCAATGAAGTCCTAAGCCAACGCCTAAACTCAAAGGAACAAATTCAGGTGCATTTAAAAGTAACGGTATATGGACAGCCCAAAGAAGATTAACCATCACTATGCATAGGCCCATTAGTTTTGCTAAAGGGTTGGATGAGGAAACTAAGTTCTCTTTTCTAAATTTAGCAATTACTAAAGCTATAGGAAAAATACCACCTGTTGCAAAAAGTAGAATATATATAGAAATATTTGCGCTAAATTGTGTACTTAGAAATCCAACTAAACCCCAAATTATGGTTCCAGCAACCGGCATTGAAATAGATCTGTTTGAAGATTGTTCAAATTCTATTCTGTATTCATCTAATGTCAAAATACTCTCTCCTTGCTTGAGTAATGCTCCGACTAATTGAAGCAAATAATGCCTCCATGAACCGCGCGAGCTTGCTAGTGTGAGCGACCGTAGGGAGCATATTTAATGCCTAGTTAAGTGCAATTTTTTCCAACTTCTGCTGAATAAGTGATATCGATCGTAGGACTCAACATAAGACAAACATGACAATGCTTTCCTACAGCTTCTTGAGCTGCTCGCAAAATGTCAGACTCCTGAAAACCGACGCCACTTACTATAAAGTGCAAGTTTGCCGATTTATATAAACGAGGCTCTGATTCCGTTAAGGCGAAAGTAACCGTATTTTCTAAACCCTTAACTTCAAAACCTTGCTCTTGCAGAAGCAAGACGACATCCGTCGCACTGCATGAACCTAAAGCTGACAATAGAACTTCCGTTGGACAAGGAGCTTTCTCACTTGTAGCGTCAACATTAAACGTAAAGCCACCTTCTGTTAATACTTTAAAACGACAATCTTCATCCCACTTTATATTAATACTCATACTTCCCTACTTTTTGATGTCACTACTGCTGATTGCACTTAACGCTCGTTTAAACGGTGAAAATAATGGCGCATATTTTTGCGTGTTTTTTGCAAAAAGTGCGACATAATTTTTAATCCGATTTCAAGCGCTTGTTAGCAGAATTTACTCTGTAAGTGATTTTTTACCGATGCCCACTCTGTAGAGAGAATAGAATAGACAACTGTATCTCTAATTGAGCCATCGCCCATTATTTGATGACTGCGTAAAATTCCATCTTGTTTAGCCCCAAGTCTTTCAATAGCCTTCCTCGACCCTTGATTAAAAAAGTGCGTTCGAAACTCAACAGCAATCGCCGAATACTTATCAAATAAGTACTTTAGTAGTAAGAGCTTACATTCAGTATTTACCGGAGTTCTTCTAACTGATGCTGAATACCATGTATAACCAAGCATAGCTCGTTTATTCTTTGCGTCTACATTATAAAATCGAGTTGTCCCAACGACCATGCTCGTATTATTACACCTTACCACAAATGCTATATTACCTTGCTCAGCCTCAAAAATTGCTTTTTCGACATAACTTTCCATTTGTTCTGGAGAAGGGACATTTGCATACCACAACTTCCAAGATTCACCATCTAATACGGCCATTTTTAATTCTTCAACATGACTCATATCCAACACCTCAAGGGTAACAAAATCCCCTTTGAGTTTTATCGGCTTTAACCATTCCATCTGTATACCTTGTCTATTCTGCTAACGCCGCCTCCTTGGGTTTAACCCAATAAAGGCTTGTTATATTTATGGATAATCTATACCGCCATTTGGTTGTTTACAGCTTAAGATCCGCTTTAACGAGAACAACCATCCTTTTAAGAAGCCATATTTTTTCAAAGCGAGAATAGAGTACTCTGAGCAAATGGGCTCGAATAAGCATGATTCTTGTAAGCTTTTCGGAGCTACAAACCGATATAACATGATTAGTTTAATAGAAAACCAAATCAAAATTATTTTTCCTTACGAAAAGTAATTACATAATAGCTACTATCTACCGCCTTCTTACCTCTTAAAGCATCGAAGCAACCTGGTTGAACTTGAACTCCGATGCTATCAACTCTCTGGAAATCCCACCCTGCGTTTGCATATTTATTAACAACAGTTTCTAAATATGCAGCGGCTTCATTCCCCTTATGGGCTTTCATTTGAACGGCAATATTTGGAGGAATTTGTACCATTTTTTATTCAAACATCAATTTATCTCCTTGTTTTGATGCTAATTAAAAAATATAACGCCGTAAATAAACGGCTAAAAAATAGTGGGCTATAATTTGTGAGGTACGAACAAAGCCCACTGTTTTTTTGTCCGCACTTTTAATTTGCTTTGTTATATTGCGATTTACACAATACATTTTGATTAGCGCCACTACCATACAACTTTAACCTTTCTGTACCACCTGTTTTTTCAAAAAACTCTTGTAATGTAATTTCCTTTTGCTCGTAGCTCATTAGCTGCCAGAAACCGTAAAAACCTTTGAACCAAAAGTAATAGAACACAGCTCCGACAGCTAACAGTAAATATACAGATTTTCCTACTTTTTGTTTGTACTTTATGCCTCAATAAAAAAACCAAATACAGCTAAATATTGCCACAATAAAAAATGCAGAGAAAGGAGTTATTACAGTATAGGAGTTACTCCAAATAGAGCTTAAACAAGTAAAATTTCTGCCTGACACTATTGAGAAGATCAAAGTAATTTTGAAAAAGAAATACAACAACACGGTAATGAACACCGCATATAAGATACCACTTTCCTTGCTTTCTTTTTTATTCAACGCTTAATTGCACTTGATTTCAGCTTTTTTCCAAGGATGGGCAAATGAAACACCAGCAGTGCCGACCGCTACAGAATTATTTTTTCCTAATTCGGAAGTTAATTCAGTATACCCTGCAGGGCACAACTCGCTTGCTCTGCGATCCCAATAGGCATTCACAGTTTCTGCTGACGTTGTTCCATTTCCCAAATACTCCAGATAATAGTGATTTTCACCTATCACTCTATCGTTATACCCGCCTGACCAAGTGTGGGCTTGGTAGCCAGTAGCACAGGCAGTTAAATATATAGTTCCGATAAGTACTACGATGTATTTCATTTTATCTCCATGTCTAATTTTGGCTGCTAACGCTTGCAGCACGCGCGCCCACGAAATGGAGCCGGAGGCGCAATGTAGTGGGAGTCGCCGTGCCTGCACTTGTTATGCATGTGGACTTTCTAATTGTGCAATGATTAACGCAGCTATCTCTTTAAGCTTCCCAACCTCTTCAAACTGCACGCCATGGTCTTTTATCACCAACAAAGGTCCTGGAAAAACATGAAAATGAAAATGCCCCACAGTTTGACCGGCAGAAGAGCCATTGTGCTGGAATATGGTTGACCCAGTCACCCCCATAGCGCGCTCGAGAGCTTTACCTATTTTCTGAACGGTTAGCATGCATGCTTGAGCAGCTTCTGCAGACAGATCGTAAATTGTGACCGCTTGTTCCTTGGGTACTACTAATACGTGACCATCCTTCTGCGGTATTATATCCATGAATGCGAGCGTTAAATCATCCTCATAGACCTTTACACAGGGGGCCTCTCCAGCAATAATCTTCGCGAAAGTATTACTAGTGTCGTAGATTGGGTTCACTGATTTCTCCAGCTTACGGAAATGCATAACAATTTAATAGTGCGCTCATCGCGCATATTCATACCAGCGCTGCGCTCATTTTCTTTTACATATAGTTTTAACAAAATACCTAACATATTACTATCACTAAGTTTTTATTGCGTTTAATAAATACTTAGAGGAATAATATGCGCGCTTGGCTCATTTTCTTGAATATATGAGCGAACGGTAGAATTAGATACAGCACTCAATCAAATTACTTCAACATTCTTTAGTATATTTCATGTGCATTTTGTAACCATTAAATGCTAGGTTAGGTGTAACTATATTGAAGGAATAAATTATGAAACTTGAGTCTTTAGCGTTGCACCATGGTTATGAATCTGAAGCCACCACTAAGTCGGCGGCGGTGCCGATTTATAACACCTCTTCGTACACCTTTGATAATACCCAGCACGGTGCTGATTTATTTGATTTAAAAGTGCCGGGTAATATTTATACCCGCATAATGAATCCGACCAATGCGGTACTTGAGCAGCGTATTGCCGCGATGGAAGGCGGCATTGGTGCGCTGGCTGTGGCTTCGGGTATGGCGGCGATTACTTATGCAATTCAATGTTTATGCGAAGTGGGCACTAATATTGTAAGCACCAGCCAAGTGTATGGCGGCACTTATAATTTATTTGCCCACAGCTTGCCGCGCCAAGGTATAGAAGCGCGAATGATTAAAGCCGATGATTTTGACGGTTTTGAAAACGCGATTGATGAAAGCACCCGTGCGGTTTTTTGCGAGTCAATTGGTAACCCTGCTGGGAATATAGTTGATATCGCTCGCCTTGCGAAAATTGCCCACAGTAAAGGAGTGCCTTTAATTGTAGATAACACCGTGGCTACGCCGTATCTGTGTCGTCCATTTGAGTTAGGTGCCGATATTGTGGTGCACTCACTCACTAAATATATTAACGGCCATGGTACCGCGATTGGCGGTATGATTGTTGATTCGGGCAAGTTTGACTGGAAAGCCAATGCCACCCGTTTTGCGATGATGAATGAGCCTGATCCGTCGTACCATAATGTAGTGTATACCGATGCGTTTGCTGAGGCGGCATTTATTGGACGTTGCCGCGTTGTCCCTCTTAGAAACACTGGTGCGGCACTTGCGCCTAAAAACGCCTCTGATATTTTAATTGGCCTTGAAACGTTAGGGCTAAGAATGGATCGCCACTGCGAAAACGCGCAAAAAATTGCTGAATATTTAGAGAGCCATCCTAAGGTACTTTGGGTTAATTACGCGGGATTAAAATCAAGCCCGTATAACGAAATGAGCCAAAAAATTACCAATGGTAAAGCGTCAGGTATTTTAAGTTTTGGCATTGCCGGTGGCCTTGAAGCCGGTACGCGGTTTATTGATGCTCTAAACATGATTTTACGCTTGGTAAATATTGGCGATGCTAAATCGCTGGCTTGCCACCCAGCATCTACCACTCACCGCCAACTAAACGATGAAGAACTGGCTAATGCGGGCGTTAGCCGCGATTTAATTCGGTTATCGGTGGGTATTGAAAACATTGACGATATTATTGCCGATGTTAGCCAAGCACTCGATAAAGCCTAAATCGTAAGGTAAATACCTCAAACTTTTTTGAGGTATTTATTTTTGTAATTAAAAAGGAGTGCCGTTAGATGAAGTTATTAATTTTTATCGGTTCAGTTAGAAAAAGTACCCCACCTAAGCCTGCGCGTTTAGGGGAAAGGGTAGCGAAAGCATGTGAGCGTTGTTTGCTTGAGCATTACTCTGAACATGAAATAGAACTTATTGATCCGCTCGATTACGATTTAGACCCTGTGTTTAAACCGCACTTTGCTTATTCGCAAGCAGAGATACCTAAACAGCTTGATGACTTAGCTGCAAAAATTAAAGCCAGCGATGGCTTTGTTATGGTAAGCCCTGAATATAATCATTCTATGAGTCCGGCACTCGCTAATTTGCTAAACCATTTTGGAAGTTCTCTATTTGGCTATAAACCCAGCGCGATTGTGACCTATTCTGCAGGGCAATGGGGCGGTGTACGCGCTGCTGTTGGCATGCGCAGCTTTTTAAGTGAACTAGGTTGCTTACCGGTATCAGCTATGATCCATGTACCAAAAGCGCAAGATGTGTTTATCGAAAGTGGTGAAGCAAACAATAGGGCAGAGCAAACATCGTGGGATAGCTATTTTTCGCGCACCTTTAATCAATTAATGTGGTGGGCAGAAGGCGCAAGCAAACAACGTGAAGCGTTAGATCCTAAGCAATTAAGCAAAGATTTTAAACGTGACCCATCACAGCGTAATGCGCCTTAACGGTTAAAAATTTAAGCTAGTCTTTTTTTGCGTCTTCACGAGGGGAGGCCAATATTGCTTGTTTTTGTTCGTCAGTTAAAATAATCCAGTCGAATATTTCGTCGCTAGTGCGCCCGCACCCAGTGCAGTAGCCATTCATTCTATAACATTCACCGATACAGTCTGTTTTTAAATGAGTGGATTGTTTACTGGGTGTTTGGCGCATACATTCTCTCGTTATTATTTAGTGGCGACGGGCTTTCCTACTTCTAAAGAGGTCGACCAAGTTTTAATTTTTGATAACGTTTTGCTGGTATAAACAGAAATAACCGGCGACTTATCATCAAGTACAAAGGTGGTACGCAGCGACGTTTCTGACTCTTTTTGTGTTTCTAACCAGTTGTTTTTTTTAGTTAAACATTGGCGAGTGAGTTCAACTGCTTGTTGATGCATAGCTACCGCCTGCTGTTGATCTTTGTAGCTTTCTTGGCATTGATAGGTCACAGTTTGATTGTTAAAGCTAGTCACTTGGCAGTTATTGCCAAATACGTTGTACTTTGCAGTCCACACATCTAAATATGAGTTTTGTACTTTGGTGTCTTTTAACGCATCAAATCGATTATCGAATTCGGTTATTAAGCCATCCATTTTTTCACAGGGCGTTAAGCTGTCTAATTTGGCTTTTTGCTCGCTGGTTAAACTGCTACATCCAGACAAAATAAGACCAGTGAGTATAAGCGATATATAAGTTTTCATAGTGCGCTATCCTTTTGTAATAGCTATTCCTTGAATATTAACTAAAGGATACCTAAGGGAGAGAATAAATGCTATTGAGAAGGCTGAATTAAAAAGAAAAATTATGGCTTTTGATAACGATGTGCGCCACATAATGGCGCACACAGTAATCGTTGTATTTACTTATGACGACCTTTTAGGCAAGCAACTACATCAGTGAGTTCTAACCCTTGGCGTTGTAATAGTACAACAAGGTGATACAACAAATCGGCCGACTCGTTGGTAAGTTCATTGTTGTCGTGTTTCATTGCTGCAAGTGCCACTTCTACACCTTCTTCACCTACTTTTTGACAGCTACGGCTTAAGTCTTCTGCGAACAGTGACGCAGTGTAGCTTTTAGCTGGATCATCATTTTTACGAGCAACAATGACATCTTCAAGTTGCGCTAAAAAGCTCAAGCTTGGTTTTGCATCATCACCAAAACAGCTTTGCGTGCCTAAATGACAGGTTGGGCCTTCTGGGTTTGCAAGTATGAGTATAGAGTCGTAATCGCAATCGGTATGCACCGATACCACGTTTAAAAAGTTTTCTGATGATTCGCCTTTGGTCCATAAACGCGATTTAGAGCGCGAATAAAAAGTCACTTTATTACTTTCTAGTGTTACGTTTAGCGCTTCGCTGTTCATAAAGCCTTGCATTAAAATTACGCCAGAGCGGGCATCTTGAACAATGGCAGGGATAATCTCGCTTTTGGCGAAATCAACTTGAGTTTGGTTTTCTAAGGTTACTTGCATAGTCTTGCTGCCACTTGGTTATCGATTAAAAATTGTTTTAGTTCACCGATGTTTATCACGTTTTTGTGAAAAACACTGGCTGCGAGCGCACCATCTACTTGGCTTTGTTGAAATACATCAACAAAATCTTGCATGCTGCCTGCACCGCCTGAGGCGATTAAAGGAATATCACACAGCTGGCGTATTTTGCTTAGTTGCTCGTTGTCGTAACCGTTGCGAACACCATCTTGGTTCATACAATTTAAAACGATTTCGCCAGCACCTAAGTCTTGTACGCGTTTAACCCATTCTTCGGTTTTATATCGGGTGCGGCTTGACGCATTAGGATCGCCAGTAAGCTGATAAACTAGATATTCACCGGTTGTTTCATCATAAAAGCTGTCAATGCCAACAACTACACACTGCTTGCCAAACTCATCATGTAATTCTTTAATTAGCTCTGGACGCGCAATTGCAGGGCTATTAATACTGATTTTGTCAGCGCCACGTTCAAGCACACGAGCTGCATCGGCTACCGATTTAATACCACCGGCTACACAAAATGGAATATCGATATGGCGGGCAATGTTTTCAACCCAATTAACATCGAGTAAGCGTTTTTCAACACTTGCACTGATCTCGTAAAACACCAGTTCATCAGCACCGGCTTCGCTGTAGGCTTTAGCTAGGGTAAGTACATCGCCAACCACTTCGTGGCCTTTAAATTTAACCCCTTTAACAACCTGTCCATCTTTTACATCTAAACAAGGAATTATGCGTTTTGATAACATGAGAATGCCTCGTTTTTAAAATTTTGATTTGAAATAAAGCTGTTTTTACATTTATTGTTTGTATGACTAAATAGAAGACACATAGACTGCACTTGATATGTTATTTATTTGATAAATTTGAATAGTTAATTTAATGAATGAATCTTAATGCATTACTATGCAATGAATTCTTAGCCCCACTATATAATAAAACTCCAACTATGTTAATCGCTAAAGCTAGAACTTAAAGTGATAATTAATGCCTTAAAAAAGTATTCGCTTCAAAGCTTATTTTAAATTTATAAAATACTAAATTTAAAATGTTTATTTGGAAAAGCGATAACAGTTTCTGCCAGAGTTTTTAGCTTCATAAAGTGCTTGGTCTGCCTGTGTTTTAAGCTTAATGCTGGTTTGAGTTTCTGACGCGCTGGTTGCAATACCAATGCTTATACCTAAGCTGCATTGCTGATCAAAAATAGTAAAGGGGGTGTTAATACTTGTGATAATTCGCTCTGCAATATCCGCTATTGCTTTTTTATCGTTTAACTGGGGAAGAATTGCTGCAAATTCATCTCCCCCAATGCGCGCAATAATGTCTTGTTGTCGTAAACAACTTTTGATGCGAATCGCCACCTCTTTAAGAACTTCATCACCTGCACCATGGCCTAATTCATCATTGATGGGTTTAAAGTAATCTAAATCAAGGTACATAAGTACCAAAGGGCAGGAAAGCTGCGTTGCTTTTATGATTTCTAAATCAAGCTGCTCCAAAAAAATACGGCGGTTATAAAGCCCTGTTAAACTGTCAAAATAAGCATAGTTTTCTACTTTGGCTTGATATCTTCTTCTTTTAATTGTGTGGATGGCAAAAGTATAAATAACAAATATCATTAACGTCATAATACCAAGATAAAGAGCGATAATAAGTTTCTTTAAGCTACTAAACTCACTCTCTATTTTATCCAGCGGAACTTTATTTATTAATGTCCATTCGGGTCTGTTTATTAGGCTATTAGCGATATTATTTGGGAGCAACATGTCGTTTAATAAAGTTAAGTGCTCATAAATATAAACATTGTTTTCATTTTCAATAATTCCATTCGCTTGGATTTGCATGCTTTGCCATATGTGTGGCTGCTGATCTTTAAAACGATGTTGCGGTTTATTAGCAAACATAAATGACCATTGCTTATTGGTATCTCCAAATAACCAATAGCTGTCTTTATTAAGCAGCATAATATTGCCTGATGAATTTTTTGAGATATTGTCTAATTGGCTAAGTAAATGAGCCCCTTCAAGGTTGACGATAAGTAGCCCTATTTTAGTTCCTTTGGGTCCCATTAGTACAGAAGCTAAACGTATCATTGGTTTAAAAGGGCGTTCTATCTCACCGTTTTCAAAGTTTAAATCTAATGGGGAAATAAAAATAGCTGACGGGTTCATTTTTATAGCCTGTTTAAAATAGTAACGATGGCTTTTGTCTTGTAGCTGCTCTGCTGAGACTATAGCAACATTGTGCTTGTCTCTATGCACCCTTAATAGTTCCTTACCTGTTAGATCAAGAATTCGAATTTGTGTATAAAAGTTTTTAATAGAAATAAAGTTAGCATAGTCTTGCTCTAGCTGAGCTCTATTGACCGAACTTAAAATGTCATGATCTTTAAAATGATGATTGTTTCTTAAAATCAGCAAGTCACGAGAGGCATGATTAAGTTGTTGTAAAAAAGCTTTTTTTGCTTGTTTTAATTCATTTTTTTCATGTTGTATAACATTATTAATACGTGTTTGTAATTGGCTTTGGTAAAACATATATAAGGCGATATATAACAATACCGCAGAGCAAAAGTAGGCCAATGAACTAGTCAGTTTTGTCGTGTTTTTTTGTGTGTTATGTGATTGGTTTAATGAAAAAGCATATTTAATTACGAATAAATAAATAAATAAGCGAGACACTTAAGCTACTTAAAATTAAGCCGTCAATGAGCATGATTTGCCATTGTTTTAACATGAGAGCATCAAAATTAAAGGCAAACATTATGATTGCTTCAACAGTGAACACAATCATAGCTATTTTTATAATAAGGAACTCAGTTCTGAGCTTTTGGTGAGTTACAAAGTCATTATCGCGAAATAAGTAAAGGGTAGTGACAATCGCTACTAACGCGATAAGGCTGGAATCTAATATTACTGAAAGCCAAACACCGGTAAACTGGGTAACAAATGTGGCTAAAAAAAGCATAATAACAGCTTCACTAAACGCTAAAGATAAAAAGAGGATCAGTAAGCGTTTTATTGGCATGAAAGTATCCGTGGAGTAAGTGTTATTATTGAATTTCAAAACGAAAACATTTTGTAACTATATAATAATTATAAAGGATGAGAATTACTATAAAGTTTATTAAATTAACTGTAGTTTTGACTAAAGTATAATAAGGATCCGGTCAAAGCAGAACATTGTTTAACCGAATCCTACAATTTAGAGCTTAATTACTCGCTTACTGATTTTGTTTAACATTCATAAAAATAGCATATAGCACGGGTATCACGATTAAAGTCAGCAGGGTCGCAAACAGTAATCCAAATACTAAAACCACAGACATTGATTGGAAAAATGCATCAAAATACAGTGGAATAACCCCTAACACCGTGGTCAGTGTGCCCATCATTACCGGTCTTACCCGACTATTTGCCGAATCGATAATGGCATTATATGCATCTTTACCTTGGCGAATTTCCATATCCATTTGATCAACTAATACAATGGCATTTTTAATTAACAAACCAGAGAGCGATAGCAATCCTAATATGCCCATAAACTCTAGTGGAATTTGTGTGGTTACCAGTCCAAAAACAACACCAATTAAGGCTAATGGCACGACAAGCCAAATAATAATTGGTTGTTTTAAAGCGTTAAATAACACAATAACAATCAGCACCATGGCTAAAAAGCCCAGCGGAATAGTTGAGGCCAGCATTTCGTTAGATTCTTTCGATTGTCCGTATTCGCCATCCCATTCAAGTCGATACCCTTGAGGTAGGTCAATGGCTTCTATTTTAGGCCTTACCCGATTAAATAACTCTGAGGCTAGTTCACCTGGTAGTGGATCGGCTTGGGCTTTTATAGTCCATTCGCGGTCTTCACGCTTTAAAATACCATCGCGCCAGACGGTTTTAAAACCATTGGTTACTTGCGCAAGGGGCAGTGTTTCACCAGTGATATTGCTTTGTACTTGAATATTTCCAATATCGTTTATGTCGACACGTTCAGCTTGTGGTGCTCTAACAATAATAGGAATGAGCTCTTCACCTTCACGATACTGCCCAACGATTTGCCCCGAAAAATTTTGCTGTAAGGCTTCAGCAACCGCTTTACGCGTTACACCAGCGCGCTGCGCATTAATGGCAGAATACTGTGGCTCAATAACACTAATGCGTTGTCGCCATGTATCTTTAATTGATAGAGCGCCGCCATCATCAATTAATATTCCTTTTGCTTGTGCAGCTAGCTCTCTTAATACATCTGGGTCGGGCCCTTTAAATGTGGCTTCTATTTTAGAGCCCCCACCAGGGCCCATTACAAAGCGCCATGCTTTGCCTTGAGCATCGACAAAGTTATCGTCAATGTAATTTTGTACGGTAGGTAAAAGTTGATCTAGCTTTTTGTAGTCATCGACTTTAGCTAAAATTTGCCCATAAGAACTATTCGGTGACTCACTACCATAAATAAGCATGTAGCGAAGCCCGCCGCCACCAATAAGCGTTTGTATACCTTCAACGCCATTTTGTTGCTTTACAAATTCCTCTAACTTGAGCATATCTTTTTTGGTTTTTTCAATATCGGTACCTTGTGGTAGCCAAAAATCAACCACCATTTGCGGTGTAGTAGAAGCTGGGAAAAAACCTGATTTTACAAATTGAAATCCCCACATAGAAACACTAAAAGTGGCAACCACAATGGCAATACTAAGCCAGCGGTGATGCAATGCCGAAACCACAACAGACTGATATAACGCCATGAGTTTATTTGGTTTTGCTGAGCCTGAGGTGTCGCTATCTTGCTCTTTAAACAAGCAATAACAAAATAAGGGGGTTAGGGTAATGGCAAATAACCAGCTGTATAATAGAGAAATTAAAATAACCCAGAATAAATGGCCGGTAAATTCCGCGGTATCACCTGGGGCAAGACCAATAGGCGCAAAGGCAACAATGCCTACCAAGGTACCACCCAGTAGTGGCCATTTAGTTTGCTTGACGACTTCGCTGGCAATGTCTAACTTTTTACGGCCTTTTTGTGTACCAACTAAAATCCCTTCGGTCACAACTATGGCGTTATCAACCATCATTCCTAACGCGATAATCAGCGCTCCAAGAGAAATTCGATGCATGGGTATACCGCTCAAATCCATGGTCGCAAGGGTCGCAAAAATGGTTAGCAGTAATACTGCGCCAATAATAATTCCTGAGCGCAAACCCATAAATAGCAGCAGGGTAACCATTACGATCACCAGTGCGACTAAAACATTCACTACAAAGTTGTCGACTGAATCTTGGACTACTTTACCTTGGTGGTAAAACTCATGCACTGTGATACCCAGCGGTCTGAGGTTTTCAGTTTGTTTTACTTTGTCATCAACGCGGTCAAATACTTTAACCACATTAGCACCCAATACACTGGCGACCCCAAGTGAAATTGCAGGTTTAGAGTTATAACGGACTAACTTGGTTGCTGGACTTTGAAAGCCACGGTATACATTGGCAATATCTTTAAGATAAATTGTTTTACCTTCACCGCTGGCACTAACCAATAGATTTTTAATGGTATCAACGGAGTTTATTTCTCCGGTAGGGTCGATAAAAATACGTTGATCGCCAATTTGAGTGTTACCAGCGCTCAATACAGCGTTTTGCTCATCTAAAATGCCGTAAATATTATTAATAGACACGCCTAAAGAGGCTAACTCTTCACGAGCTATTTCTACAAATATGCCTTCTTGCTGCACGCCTGTCATAGCAACTTTGGCTACGCCCTCTGCTTGTAAAATGTCACTTTGCAAATCTTTAGCGTAGGCATGTAACTCGTCGGGTGAGTACCCTTCGGCGGTTATTAAATAGCTCAAGCCATACACATCACCAAAATCGTCATAAACCTGTGGCGTGCCAGTACCAGGCGGTAATGTTGGACGTGTGTCATTTATTTTGTTCCTGAGCTTAGTCCAAATAACTTGCAACTCAGATTTAGTCGGAGAAAACTCTGATTTAATCTCTACTTTAATTTCAGATAAACCTGTAGATGAGGTGGATGATATAGTATCAACTTCTTGTAGTTCTTGAATTGCACGTTCAAGTGGCTCAGTTACCTCTTTTGCAACTTCTAGTGGGCTTGCACCTGAGTACGAGACAAACACTTGCGCGGTGCGAATTATAAATTCGGGGTCTTCAAACCGCGCCATATTTTTATAGGATGAAAAACCAAACCCTAGCGTTAAAATAATGAGTATGGTGCTAATTAATTTATTATTGATTGTCCATTTTGCTAAATCCATTACCGCGCTCCTATGCTTTAGTCCAAGGACGTACTTTCATACCCTCAGTTACATAGTTTGCACCTGCACCAACAATTACATCGCCAGCACTTAAACCGTCAGTGACAATGAGTTGTTCTCCAATGCCATTTTCAATGGTAACGGGAGTTTTAGAAGCTTGCATAGTTTGAGCGTCAACCGTCCATACAAAGTGTTCACCATTTTGTTCAAAAATAGCAAAGGTTGGCACTAATAAACGAGTGGATGCTGAGCTGGCTTCACGTGTAAGTTTTAAACTGGCATTCATACCTGGCAATATATTAAGGTTATTTGGTACAGCAAATGCAAATCGCACTTCATAAGTTTGACTCGCAGAGTCAGCTTCTAAATTGGCACGTCTAAATGTTGCTGGAATGGGGGGAGTCGATACATCTTGTAAAATAACTGACGCTACATTGTTTTGCTTAGAGTCAACCGTGGCCACAATTGAAGCGGGAATATTTACCACCGCTTCCATTTCGCCTTTACCAAATAAAGTAACAACATGTTGACCCGCGCTTATGTTTTCAAGCTGCTTTACTGGCACCTCAGCAACAATGGCATCGTAAGGCGCTATAATTTTACTGTCAGATAGTGCTTTTTGTGCTGAGTCATATTGTGATTCGGCTACTTCTTTTTTAGATTTTAGTTGCTCTATATCTCGTTGTGAAATAACCCCATCTTTAGCGAGCTTTAAACCACGTTGGTAATCATTGTCGGCGGTTTCAAACTGAATTTTGCTCGACTTAACCTCATTAATAAAGTTTCGTTGTTCCAATACGGCTATTACATCGCCTTTTTTTACATTTTGTGCGGCAATAACGTTAAGCGTTTCTAGTTTTCCGCTAACTTGAAAAGCAAGCTTTGAGCTATTTATAGTGTCGATAGTGGCAGGGTAGGTGAGCGTTTTTGATTGCGACTCATCACCTATGGTTATTAGTTTAACCGCACGTGGTTCGTTTTGTTTTTGCGTGCTGACTTCACTTTCTGAGCAACCGGCTAATAAAAGTAGAAACATGATACTAATCAAATTAAATTGAGTAAAACAAGGTGTTTTGATCATCTGGTTTACCTTAAATAAAAAGTGCGTTGTTAATTGTTGGCATTTTTAAGCAATTAAAAATTATAAAATAGCCAATTGAGTTTGTTTTCAAATTTACCTTAAATGCAATGTATTAAGTATTAACTACTGACTACTTGAATGGAAGCAGCCGTTAGCTAATGAGCAATAAATAACATTTTAATTTCAACAGTTTATTATTACTTGTACGGTTTTGTATTAATTTGTTTGATTGTGTAGAAAGCACCAAAATTATAACTTAGTACTTGCTCATATAGGCCTAAGTATAATTAACAATCAGTTATTTAAAAGTGTAAGCCTGTAAACATAAGTTGTTTATAGATTTAAAACCATAAACTGTATTTTTTATTAATTAAATTGAAATATTAATTGCTTAGCAGCGGTCTTGTAAAAGTCATGTTGGTATCGCTTGATAAAAGCGCTTCAACGTAAGGCATCACTCAGTAATGGTTAGCCATTTATTTACAGACGTAATGTTAACTATGAATAACTCCTAACATAATCATTAAAAAATAATCACACGAGGTCTAATCCTACCATGAGTAAAAAAATCACCTTAATGGCAATAATCACTTTATTTGCTTTAACGATTTTATATTTTACCGGCGCATTTAATCGTGACGTAGTAACTGCACAGCGTTTTGTTAATTTACAGCAAGGCGATAATGCCCATGAGGGGTTTCGTCGTGCACATGCAAAAGGTATTTGTTTAGCTGGCTCTTTTGAGTCAACGGGTGAACTTGCTAAGTATTCGCAAGCTAAGGTATTTGATTTAGGGGCCACCCCTTTTGTAGGTCGCTTTTCTATTGCGGGTAATAATCCAACTGCACCTGATTTAAAAGCACCTGTGCGTAGTTTAGCGTTTTCTATAACTACTGATGATAACCAAGAATGGCGGGTTGCAATGAACACGCCCCCGGTTATGGCGGTAGCTACGCCAGATGCGTTTTTTAAACAACTACAAGCACTTTCACCCGATCCGGTAACTAAAAAGCGTAGCCCAGAAAAAATTAAGGCGTTTTTTGCAGCGCACCCTGAAAGTGCCGCTTTTAATAACTGGAAGGCAAGCTATACACCAACCAATAGTTTTGCCACTGAGCAGTATCACAGCATTAATGCGTTTTATTTAGTGGATAAAAATGATGAAAAGCACGCCGTACGCTGGATAGCTAAACCGCAATTAAGTGATAAAAACATCCAACCTCTTAATAATGATTCACCAGATGCATTGCAGCTACAACTTAAAGACCAAGTAGCTCAAGCTCCGGTTAAGTTTGATATGCTGTTTAGTTTTGCAACCGAAGAAGATGATGAAAACAACCCAACTGTTTTATGGCCACAATCGCGTAAAACCATAAATGCCGGTACGTTAGTAATATCACGCTTGCAAGCACAAGAGGGTGGGGTATGTGAAAACATGAACTTTGATCCGTTGGTTTTACCAACAGGTATTGAGCCAAGTGCCGATCCTATTTTACGTGCCCGTGGCGCT
This sequence comes from Pseudoalteromonas sp. US3C1013, assembly GCF_048401115.1. GTDB lineage: Bacteria > Pseudomonadota > Gammaproteobacteria > Enterobacterales > Alteromonadaceae > Pseudoalteromonas > Pseudoalteromonas undina. The sequence continues at coordinate 682,570 of NZ_CP183076.1, forward strand.
GCCTATGCAGAGTCATTTCGTCGTCGTGCTAAAGAAGTACTTTTAAATAATTAATCACAGGAACGAGTCAATGAACACAATTACAAAATACTCAGTGTCTAGTATGCTTATTCACTGGGCAATGGCATTAATTATACTTTCTATGTTATTTCTTGGTTTATCGATGGTACAAAGTTTAGCCGTATGGCAAGTAGAAGCTATACAACTACATAAATCGTTTGGCGTGTTAGCACTGATATTAGTTACGATAAGATTAATTAATAAAGTACTGTATAAAAGCCCTGCATTACCCCAAAGTGTGCCTAAAGCACAGGCTTTAGCGGCACATTTAACCCAAGTGGGTTTATATGCGTCTATGATTTTGATGCCAATTTCAGGCTGGTTAATGCAAAGTGCTGATGAACGTTCTGTGAGCTTTTTTGGTATATTTACTTTACCTGATTTAGTCAGTAAAAATATTGAGACCTATGCATTTTATCGTGAAGCACATGGTTTAATTGCTTACGCATTTTTACTGTTTATTTTTATGCATGTAAGCGCTGCACTTTATCATGGTTTAATAAAGCAAGATGGCGTATTGGGCTCTATGTTACCGGGTAAAGATAAATAAACTGATAGTTTTATACAAAAAAGGCACAGGTACGTTTGCACCTGTGCCTTTTTTAAATTTTAGTATTTAGCCTAATTTTAGCGCGTCTTCTACGCTAAAAGCGCCATCTAATAAAGACTTACCTAAAATTACGCCGCCCACACCAAGTTCATTGAGCTTTTTAATATCATCTAACGAGCTTACCCCACCTGAGGCTTGCACTTTAATATCTGCATTATGATTAATTAAATCTTCATAAAGCGCAAAAGAAGGGCCCGTCATGGTGCCATCTTTACTGATGTCCGTGCATAAAAAGTCAATAACACCCAGATCAGCGTAAAAATCAACAAGCTCAAGTAAACCAAACTCAGATTCACTTAGCCAACCGTGAGTAGCAGGTGCCCATCCGTTCGCAGTTTTATTAACATCAAGGGCAATTACAAAGTGCTCAGCGCCAAATTGTTCAATCCAAGCTTTTACTTGCTCACGCTTTTCAACCGCCATTGAGCCAATAACCACTTGGTTTGCACCTGCTTTTAGCCAATCGCTCACGTCTTGCTCTGAACGAATACCGCCACCTACTTGGTAAGGTACGTTAAGCGATTTTGTTGCTGCTTGAATATGTTGCCACTGTTTTTTACTTGGATCCCGTGCACCTTCTAAATCAACTAAATGTAATTTAGTGGCACCACTGTCGGCATACTCTTTTAAGCGAGCACCAAGCTCAAAGGGATAAAACTGTGCAGTATCGTATTTACCTTGATACAAGCGGACAATTTGATTTTGTAATACATCTAATGCTGGAATAATCACTGTATTTCTCTTTTAAAAGCATGAAGAGCAACCTAAAGTTGCCAATCAATAAAATTTTGTAATAAACGCGTGCCCACTTTAGCGCTGCGTTCAGGGTGAAATTGCATGCCTGCATAATTGTCTTTAGCTACAATTGCAGAAAATGTTTGCCCGTATTCGCTGCTGACTAGTGTGGCGTTATTAACGGTATGGGCGAAACTGTGCACATAATAAACCTGATCGTCTGCATGCAAACCTTGAGTTAACGGGTGCGCTTGTTGAACAGATAGGTTATTCCAGCCCATATGCGGTGACGTTAAACTCCCTACATCCAGTGATTTTACTTGGCCTGGTATTTTACCTAAGCATTGCACGTTACCTTCTTCAGTGCTTTCGCACAGTAACTGCATCCCTAAGCAAATTCCCATTAGCGGGCGCTGATATTCGTTAATGGCCTGCTGCCAACCATTATCAACTAAACGCTTCATAGCAACAGATGCATGACCAACACCGGGTAAAATAGCACGTTCATAGCCTTCTAATTGTTCTGGCGAAGTAATCACCGTAGGGGTTTGCCCTAAACGCTCAAATGCAAACCGCACGGAGTTAATGTTGGCGCAACCGGTATTAATTATCGCTATCATAAACATCCCTTAGAGCTGGCTGTTTGTTGGCTGGTATCTTGTGCAATAGCCATACGCAAAGCACGAGAAAACGCTTTAAATAAGCCTTCCACCTGGTGATGACAGTTGCCGTCACTTACCGATAAAATAAGGCTAATTGCGGCGTTATCACTTAAACTTTTAAAAAAGTGTTCAACCATTTGTACGTCTAAATCACCGGCTTTTTCACGGCTAAAGTTGGCGTTTAATACAAATGATGCCCGACCCGATAAATCAATTTGTGCCTCGGCTTTACATTCATCCATAGGCAAGGCAAAACCATAACGCGCAATTTGCGATTTGGTGCCAAGCGCTTGTTTAAGGGCAACACCTAATGCAATACCAATGTCTTCAACAAGGTGGTGCTCGTCTATGTGTAAATCGCCTTTGGCTTTAATATTTAAGCCAATATTGGCGTGAGTGCGAATTTGATCCAGCATGTGATCAAAAAAACCTAGGCCAGTTTCAATGCTGCCACTTTTCGTTTGATCAAGGTTAACCGCTACATCTATTTGTGTTTCTTTAGTGTTGCGTGTTACGCGACCTTCACGGTTTGCCGTGGTCAGTTTAGTGACAATGGCAGGCCAGCTACCATCATATAAAATACCTTCACAACATAAGTTTTGCGCAAGGCCAATATCGGTTTGGCGATCGCCAATCACAAAAGAACGTGCTAAATCAACTTTGCCTGAGCGCATCAGTTCAGTGAGTAAGCCTGTTTTTGGTTTACGGCAATCACAGTTTTGTTCATCAAAATGTGGGCAAATTAATACTGACTCAAAGCTGATGCCTTGGCTTTGTAAGATGTCCATCATTTTGTCTTGAGCAATGTCAAAGTCGGCAGTTGGAAAGCTGTCTGTGCCCAAGCCATCTTGATTTGATACCATCACCAAGCGATAGCCTGCGGCTTGCAGTTGCAATAAGGCAGGAATGACACCTGGTAAAAACGCTAGTTTTTCAAGGCTGTCGACTTGTTTATCGGTGATTGGCTCTTCAATAATAGTGCCATCGCGGTCTATAAATAAATAGGGGTTACTCATGATACTTCCTGTTGTGCTGCGGTTTGTGGCAATTGCAGGCCATCTAACCAAACTTTTACTTGTTCTAATTCTTGTTCATTACCAATTGAAATACGTAGCCAGTCGTCTTCATTAAATAAGGTGAAGGCGCGCATTACTAAGCCTTGTTTGAGGGCTTGTTTAAAGTAATCCTTGTTCGCTAATTTTAAAGTAACGAAGTTGCCTTCACCAGTGAGTATTTTTAATACTGCAGGAGAGGCGTTTAACCAGTCAATAAGCTTTAACTTTAAGCTATTTAAAATCGTCACTTGGCGACGCATTGAGGTAATCGCATCAGGGGCAATGGCTTGTGCTGCAATGCTGGCCACCACACCCGATACCGGATACGGTGCAATGACTTTACGAATAGGCGCTAATACACTGGCCTGAGCGAGAGTAAACCCTGTTCTTAAACCCGCAAGTGCAAACGCTTTTGAGAGTGTACGAAGCACAACAATATTACTGAACTCGTTTATAAGTTGTGTTGCACTTTGCTCTGGACAAAACTCTATATAGGCTTCATCAACAATCACTAATGCTTTACCTGCAAGCGCAGTGGCAATGGCTTTTACTTTATCTAGCGGCGTTAAGCTTCCAGTTGGATTATTTGGATTACAAATAAACACTAGTTTTGAGCTACCCACAGCGGCAACTATTTCATCCACGCTGGCATTTAATAAAAGCGCTTGTGTTAGGCCATTGATTGCGACGTTGTGTGTATCGGCCGTTACTTTGTACATACCATATGTTGGTAAAAATAGTGCAATGCTGTCTTTTGACGGTTCACAGTAGGTACGTACTAATAATTCAATGCCTTCATCTGCGCCGCGAGTCATTAATACATTTTCGTTTTCAAGCTCAGCATAGGCAGCGTAGCGGTCAATAACCAATTGAGGCTGAGGATCGGGGTAACGATTCAAGTCTTCAATTGTTATTTCAAGGTTTTTAGCATACGGGCTTTCGTTCGCATTAAGCCAGGTTGTGCCGGTTAGTTTTTCACTTTTAGCTGAGCTATACGCAGCAAGCGCTGCAATATTATCAGGTAATAAGCCGCTCTCATTGCTCATTTTTTATTGCCTCTAAACGAATTGAAACCGCATTAGCGTGGGCATCTAGGCCTTCTGCATCTGCTAAGGGTAAAATAGCTTTTGAAAGCTCAGTTAAGCCACGTTTACTGATGGTTTGTACTGTGTAAGTACGGAAAAAATCAAGTAAATTCAAGCTAGAATAAGTTGCACTGTAACCATAAGTGGGTAACACGTGATTAGTGCCTGAGGCATAATCGCCCGCTGACTCTGGGGTGTAATCGCCAACAAATACAGAGCCTGCATTCTTTACTTTATCTAAATAAGGAGTGGCATCGGCAAGCTGTAATATTAAGTGCTCTGGCCCATATTGCGCTGATACGTCAAACGCTTGGGCTACTGAATCAACTAGAATAAGTGACGAATTAGCCAATGCCTGTTCGGCAGTGTCTTTTCGGCTTAAGTTGGCAAGTTGACGAGTGAGTGCATCTTGCGTTTGTTCAATAATGGTTTCACTGTTACATAATAAAATAACTTGTGAGTCAGCCCCGTGTTCTGCTTGAGAGAGTAAGTCGGCAGCAATAAACTCTGGGTTTGCACGTTCATCTGCAATCACTAACACTTCTGATGGCCCTGCTGGCATATCAATCGCCATACCTGGAATCGTTTGTGCAACTAATTGCTTTGCCATGGTGACAAAGCTGTTACCTGGACCAAAAATCTTATTCACTTTAGGAACAGACTCTGTGCCATAGGCCATAGCAGCAATCGCGCCTGCACCGCCGCTTTCAATAATTGTGGTGATACCACATAATTTAGCGGCATATAAAATAGCCGGGTTAATTGCTTTATCACCTTGTACTGGGGTGGTTAATACCACGGTTTTTGCACCGCTTAACTGCGCCAATACACCTTGCATAATAACCGATGACGGAAGAGGGGCACTCCCTCCTGGTACATAAATACCGACTGCTTCGATGGCTTGATATTTCAGTTCACAGTCAACACCTGGTTGAGTCGATAACTTGATATCTTTTGGTAGTTGCGCTTGGTGAAAACATTTCACATTGGCATAAGCGGTATCAATTGCATACTTAAGCTCTGGGCTTAGCATTTTCTCAGCGGCATTAATTTCATCAAGTGGTACACGTAAACGCGGCTCGGCTCTATTATCGAACTCTTTTGCTAATGCAAGTAAAGCGGCATCGCCTTGCGCATTAACTTTTGCCAAAATAGTCTGGCAAATGTTTTCTACTTTTTCACTCGCTGATACAGCAGGGCGCATAAGCGCCGCTGCTTGAACTTGTGATGATTCCTCATTCCAACGAAGCATTGTTGTTACTCCATCATTTTTTCAATTGGCATAACTAAAATAGAATTGGCACCAAGGGCCTTAAGTTGTTCCATGGTTTCCCAAAATAGGGTTTCACTGCTCACCATGTGTAGGGCAACATATTCATCATTACCCGCAAGAGCCAATAATGTAGGTTGGCCAGCGCCAGGTAAAATCTCACAAATTTCATCAAGCTTGTCTTTTGGTGCGTGTAACATAATGTATTTGCTTTCTTTAGCTTGCTTTACACCACGTAAACGAGGCATTAGTTTATTGATGAGCGCTAATTTTTCAGGATCTTGTAGTTGAGTGTTTTGGATTAAACAAGCATTTGACTCTAAAATTGTATCACCCTGCATTAAGCCATTTGCTTCAAGCGTTGCGCCTGTAGAAACTAAATCACAAATAGCATCGGCAAGTCCTGCTCGTGGTGCTACTTCCACTGAACCTGTTAACATTACTGTACTGGCGTTGATGCCTTCGCGTTTTAGGTATTGGCTTAAAATTTCTGGGTAAGTGGTTGCTATGCGTTTGCCTTCAAACCAGCTTTTGTCTTGCTTACCAAGTTCTTGTGGCCATGCGAGTGCTAAACGACAGTAACCAAAGTCAAGTTTAGCAAGCTTTGTTACTTCACTCGGTACACCTTGGCGTTCTCTTTCTGCTTGTACTTCTACTAGTACGTTTTCGCCAACAATACCTAAATCACATACACCGTCCATAACTAAGCCAGGAATATCGTCATCGCGTACACGCAAAACGTCGATAGGCATGTTGGTTGAGTGTGCTATTAGGCGCTGCTCACGAAGATTGAGCTTTACACCCAGTTGCTTAAGCAGATCTTGACAATCTTTAGATAGGCGGCCGCCTTTTTGAATGGCGATACGAAGACGATTACTATTATTCATTACTCATTTTCCTTTAATTTAAAAACTAAAAACCCCGAGGGAAACCTCAGGGCGAAAATGAATCTTGGTATGTTGATTCGCCAGAGGTTTCCTTTTAGGAACAACCTCTCAGCGAAAGACCTGACAGGTTATTCCGATGAATGATGGTGGTGATGTACAACTGTCAGTGAATTAAGCATTTTTATATCCTGTTTAGCTATTAGTTACTATGTTAACGCTTAGCTGCTGTTTGTTTAATAAATTTCGCATTTATAAAAACACATTCACTAACATCATGGCAAGAAAAATATTCTTTAATTAAAGAATATCTTATAACTGCCGATAATAATTAGAGTATTGCTTTATTTATCAACAGCTTTATAGTGATTAAATTACGTTCAATTCAATGGAGGCATGCATGGATATAATGATCCCTTATTTAGGGCCTATTACGCGTTTGACGCTTGAATCTAAAGGGGCTTTTCATATTGCAGGGGTTCAACAAAGTGCCAGTGCCAAAAAAGTAGAGCTAGAAGAGCGAAGAAAAAGGGAGGTAGAAAAACAACATAAGCTGTCGTTTGACGAAAATAAATCGCGCAATAACACCGCTGAAGAAGATGACGACAAACCTCATCTAGATACATGGGCTTAAATAAAGCTGATTGCCTGTCAGAGTATAAAGGTAATTACAAAACCTCCTTCACTTAATTAAGCCCTCAGCTTAAATTCCGTTTAACTCACTGCAAATCACATTAGTTTAAATTTTACAGCAAGAACGCGACTTTTTAGTCATCGTTGAGTGATGAATATTTACTAGTCTAACTTATAAAACTAATCCCCTCGTTGAATTTTTAAAATGTAAATATATGTATACATAATGTTATATATTGTTTTTGCTATAAATACGATTAATTATAACTAGCTGTAAATAAAGTACTAAATATTATTACTAATACTTTAATTGTAAATTAAATGTTTAATTTTCGTTATTGCAGTTTGAGGTCTATGCTGATCCCTAATCGGGTACAAGGTGTGCCGATTAATACAAATATACTAAAAACTTAAACTTTAACGGAGCGTAAACGTGAATTTATCTAAAATCACAATAGCAACTTTTGCTGCTTTAACTTTGGTTCAAGCAACAAATGCAGTAGCTGCGAATAAGAAATATCTAAATCAACAACCGACAATTAATAACATGGTGCAATCAAACTCTGCTTCCTTGCTATCAGTAAGTCCAAATCAGTTGATTGGGTTAAGTGTAGGGAACGAATTAGTTGTATTAAAAGAGTTTACTAGCAATAACGGAGAAGTAACACGCCGTTACCAACAAACGTATCAAGGCATTCCTGTTATTGGTGATACAGTCAGCCTAACATTTAACAATGGGATGCTTAAAAAAGCCCATGGTGCCGCTGTTTACAACATTGATGAAGATTTAGCAGACGTTTCAGCTAAGTTGACAAAAAAAGATGCGATTTTAAAAGGATCAAAAACTGGCATTGCAGCAAAATCAGTCGGCTTGAAAAAACATAACGAGCAATCAAGGCTCGCTATTTGGGTTGACGATCAGAATAAGGCGCATTTAGTTTATGAGGTGTCTTATGTTACTTATGGCAAGTCACCATCAAGACCATATCAGATCATTGATGCTAATACTGGTGAGGTATTACTTAGTTACGATAACTTACAACATGCCAATGCAACAGGTCCTGGCGGAAATCTAAAGACAGGCAAGTATATTTATGGAACTGATTTTGACAGTCTAGATGTTAGTCAATCGGGTAATACTTGTACCATGAATAACGCAAATGTTCGCACTATTAATTTGAATGGTGGAACGAGTGGCTCTTCCGCACATTCATTTACGTGTCCTGAGAATACGGTCAAAGAAATTAATGGCGCATATTCACCGCTAAATGATGCTCATTTTTTTGGTAATGTGATTTTTAATATGTATAACGATTGGGTAGGTACTGCGCCCTTGAGTTTTCAGTTGCAAATGCGCGTTCATTATTCAAGTAATTATGAAAATGCATTTTGGGATGGCAGTGCAATGACCTTTGGCGATGGCCAAAATACGTTTTATCCATTGGTAAGTTTAGATGTATCTGCACATGAAGTTAGCCATGGCTTTACTGAGCAAAATTCAGGTTTGATTTACAATGGTAAACCAGGTGGATTAAATGAAGCATTTTCGGATATGGCTGGTGAAGCTGCTGAATTTTATATGAAAGGCAGCAACGATTGGCTAGTTGGTAAGGATATTTTTAAAGGTAATGGTGCGCTGCGTTACATGAATAACCCTACCCAAGATGGCCGTTCAATAGATAACCAAAGCAACTATTATTCAGGTATGGACGTGCATTATAGTTCAGGGGTTTATAATAAGGCATTTTATAATTTAGCAACCACGCCGGGTTGGGATACGCAAAAAGCCTTTATCGTAATGGCTCGTGCCAACCAACTATATTGGAGTGCGGGTGTAGGCTGGGATTTAGCCGGTAACGGGGTGATGGATGCAGCCTGTGATTTAAATTATGACCCAAATGATGTTAAAGCTGCTTTAGCTGCCGTTGGGGTTAATTCAAATCTTAGTTCAGGTAGTGAATGTGCAACAACACAACCACCGACTGACGATGAAGCATTAACCAATGGGGTAGCGCGTACGGGTATCAGTGGCGCTGAAAAAGAGCAACTATTCTTTACTTTAGATGTTCCCGCTGGCGCGACAAATCTTCAGTTCAATACTACTGGCGGTTCAGGTGATGCAGACTTATACGTTAAATTTGCCAGCCGACCGACCTTAAATAGTTACGACTGTAATAGCACAACATCTACTAGTACAGAAAGCTGTAACATAAGTAATGCACAAGCGGGAACTTATTATGTAATGGTTGAAGCATGGAATGCTATATCTGGCGTATCATTAACGGGTAGTTACTCAGGTGATAATGGTGGGGTAACGCCTATCAACAGAACTGAGTCTAATATTAATGTGACAACTAATAACTGGAGTCGTTTCACTCAAGATTTATCCGCAGGGTATAGCACTTTAAATATTAGTATTGATGGTGGCAGTGGTGATGCTGATCTTTATGTAAACTTTGGTTCGCCTTCAAGTACGTCTTCTTATCTATGTAGACCTTACAAAAATGGCAACAATGAAGAGTGTACATTTGAGAACCCGCAATCGGGTACTTGGTACATTGATCTTAGAGGCTACAGCATAGCAAGCGGTGTAACACTCAATATAACTGCTAATTAGGCATAGTTATAAAAGGGGCTTAGCCCCTTTTTTTAATGCTTAAAATAAAAGTGAAATGATAAGGAATATTTATGAATTACTTTAAACAACTAGCAGTTATTACTACTTTAACTATGAGTTTTAATTGCTTAGCAAATGAAAATCCAGACAATATTTGGGTAACTATTGATTCAACTGCAGCCCAGCATTATCAACATGAACAAGGTACATTTTTACAAAAAATACCTTTTTCTCACAGAAAATCAAGCCCTATACCAGATGTTGATTTACTCAGTGTACCCAGTAACGCGGTAAATAATTTGAGTGAGTTTATGCATCATAACTACAATCGTTGTGGTGGGTTTGTTGCTCATAGCTCGTTTGAAGAAGCGAGTGATTACGCAAAACAATTAGCGGTCGTTCAAAATAGCCAAGCATTATTAGCTTACAATTATTCTATTGATAATGCGCAGACGGTACAAAGTTTAATTAATGCACAAAGTCCGATTAACTTACAAAGCACAGTAAATTCACTGACTAACTTTAATAATCGTTATTATACCTCGCAAACCGGTGTTGATGCTTCACAATGGTTGCAAAGTTATTGGCAACAAATTGCAACTACCCGAAGTGATATAACCATTGAAAGTTATCAGCATAGTTGGGCGCAATCATCCGTCATTGTAACCATTGCCGGTGCTGAAAATGCAGATGAGCTTGTAGTTATTGGAGGCCATTTAGATTCGATTAACCAAGCGAATCCTGCACAAGGACGCTCTCCTGGCGCGGATGATAACGCATCGGGTATTGCAGTGTTAACTGAAGTTTTAAAAGCGATAGTTGAAACAAATTATAAGCCGCAAAAAACCATTAAAATTATGGCATTTGCGGCAGAGGAAGTAGGTCTGAGAGGCTCTAAAGATATAGCCAGTAGTTATCGTGCGCAGGGTAAAAATGTAGTGGGTATGGTGCAATTTGATATGACCGGCAACAACGGCAGTATCGAAGATATTATTATGATGACGGATTACACTAATAATGCTCAAAACCAGTTTTTAGCGCAGCTTATAGACACATACTTACCCCAAATTAGTTATGGCTTTGACCAATGTGGTTATGGTTGCTCCGATCATGCTTCATGGTACCAACAAGGCTTTGCTGCCTCTATGCCGTTTGAATCAAAAATGAATGATATTAATCCACTCATTCATACACAAAATGACAGTAATTTCGATGCTGATCATGCAATAAAATTTGCTAACTTAGCTGTAAGCTTTGTAGCTGAATTGGCAAAGAATGCTGGTGATGTAACACCGCCAAGTAATAATGAGTTAGTAAATGGTGAGCCAATTTCTGGTATCAATGCCACTGCTAAAGAGCAGCTTATCTATACATTGAATGTACCAAAAGGAGCGCAAAATTTAAGCTTTGAAACCTCAGGTGATAATGGCGATGCCGATTTATACGTTAAGTTTAATCAGGCGCCAACATTAAGCGATTTCGATTGTAAAAGTACGTCTGCCACAAGTAATGAACGGTGTGATATTCCTACAAGCGATGATGGAACTTACTATGTAATGGTTGAGGCATATAGCGCAATTAACAATATTTCTTTGATAGGTAGTTTTGAGCAAGCTGGTGCTTTAGAGCCTATCAATCGCGTAGAAGATAACATTAGCGTAAATACTGGTGATTGGCAGCGTTATGAACAACGTTTAGTTGCAGGCTATTCTTCGCTAAATGTTGCTATTTCAGGTGGAACTGGCGATGCTGATTTGTATTTAAATTTTGATGCGCCATCATCTAATACACAATATGTGTGTCGCCCTTATAAAAATGGCAACACAGAAACATGTACTGTTTCTGCACCCCAAGCAGGTTTATGGTACATAGATATTAAAGGTTATCGTAATGCAAGTGGCATTACCTTAACTATTAATGCAGAATAATTAACAGGGGCAAACGCCCCTTTATTGGTTAAATTCTCACTCACTTTGGCTTGCCCTTCCTCAACAGCTTACGTAGAATCCTGCTATTATTTTTTACATAGTGATTGGTATTATCAAACAGCTGTTTAGTGCGACCGGGCCTTTGGCTTTATCAATAGGTGGATACACACCGCGCCAGCCTCAAATCGATATGGCGGTGGCGGTTGAGGATGCATTAAAAACCAGATCTCAACTTGTTGTTGAGGCAGGCACTGGCACAGGCAAAACCTTTGCTTATTTAGCTCCCGCTCTTAAATCTAAGGGCAAAACGATTATTTCAACCGGTTCTAAAGCACTGCAAGAACAGCTGTATCACCGCGATTTACCCGTACTAGTAAAAGCCTTAGGCGCAGCTAAAAAAACGGCACTGTTAAAAGGGCGTGCCAATTATTTATGCACTTATCGGCTAACTCAACATGTGGCACACGTACCAACAGACGACCCTGATGTAATGCATCAACTAGCAATGGTTGCTAAATTTGCCAGTGAAACTCACAGCGGCGATTTAGCTGATTGTATTGGTATTGAAGAAGATGCCAAAGTATTGCCGTATGTAAGCTCGACTGCAGATAACTGTTTAGGCAAAGAGTGCCCAGACTTTCAAGAATGCTATATTCGCAAAGCGCGTTTAAAAGCCGGGGATGCCGATGTTGTGGTAATAAATCACCATTTGTTTTTTGCTGATATGGCGGTAAAGGAATCTGGTTTTGCAGAGCTTATGCCTAATGCCGATGCCTACATATTTGATGAAGCTCACCAATTAAGCGAAATTGCCAGTGACTATTTTGGCGAAACCATGAGCACCAAAAAGCTGGTGGATTTAATTAACGATTTGCGCGCTATTTATCGCGCTGAAATTCCAGACATGCTGCAATTAGGCAAAAGTTTAAATAAACTTGAAACCAGTGTCGCTGATTTAAGGCTGCAGTTTGGAGTAGATGGCAGCCGAGGTGACTGGCGTGAAAAGCTCAGTAATAAGCTTATTTGCTCGGCATTACACCGGGTTATTAGTGATTTAGAGTTTGTGTATCAGGTATTAAAGTTATGCTTAGAGCGAAGTGATAAAATAGAACATCCGTTTGAACGAGTATTGGCTTTTAAAGGTCAGTTAGAGCGCGTATTCGATACTGCTCAAACAGGTTTTAGTTACTGGTACGAAACCACGAGGCGCTATTTAACTATTAATATTACGCCTCTGAATGTATCGGCTAAATTTGCTTTAATGATGAAAGAGTCGGGTTCAGGATTTGTTTTTACCTCGGCCACGTTATCGGTCGACAATGAACTGAGCCACTTTAATGCGAGCCTTGGCTTAAAACCAAAGCAAAGTATGATGGTAGATAGCCCGTTTGATTATGAAAATCAGGCGTTGCTGTGCTTACCTCGTTATTTACCACAATCGCATGAAGATAATATGCCCCATGCGATTGTTAAATTAACCTTAGAGCTTATTAAGTCCGCTAAAGGGCGTTGTTTTGTGTTATTTACCAGTTACCGTATGATGCATTTAGTGGCTGAGGGCTTAACTACGCAAATGGACTACCCAGTTTATATGCAAGGGCAAATGTCTAAACGAATTATACTAGAAAAATTTACTCGCCATGGTAATGCGGTATTGCTGGGCACCGCGTCATTTTGGGAAGGGGTTGATGTACGAGGTAGTACCTTAAGCTGTGTTATTATAGATAAGCTGCCATTTGCTGCACCTGATGACCCTTTACTACAAGCTAAAATGCAAGATTGCCAAATGCAAGGCAAAGACCCGTTTGCACATATTCAATTACCTCAAGCGGTGATTGCCTTAAAGCAGGGGGTAGGTCGCTTAATAAGAGACAACAAAGATAAAGGCGTGCTAGTGATTTGCGATAATCGTTTAGTAACACGCCAATATGGACAAGTATTTTTAAAGAGTTTACCGCCAATGCGCCGTACACGTAGCTTAGAAGATGCCAATACATTTTTAAAACATATTAATTGAGTACAAAAATGATCAAAAGTAACATTCTCGCCCTAGATGCCTCTACTGAAGCATTATCAATTGTTTTGCATTATCAGGGTAAAACATTTCATCATTTTGAAGAGTGCCCGCAGCAGCATAGCCAAAAAATTCTGCCACTTATTGATGAGCTACTTGGTAAAGCCGGCTGTAAATTAAAAGATTTAGACGTAATAGGATTTGGCCAAGGGCCAGGTAGCTTTACTGGCGTGCGTATAAGCGTAGCCATTGCCCAAGGTCTTGCGTATTCAACTAATTTACCATTAGTTGGGGTATCTACTTTAGCAGTCATGGCGCAACAGGCGTTTGAACAGTTTGGTGCTAACGATGTTTATTCTAGTATTGACGCGCGTATGGGAGAAATCTACTTTGCTCAATACCACGCAAAAGATGGATTAATGACACTTAAAGGCGAAGAGCGAGTATTCAAACCTGAATTGTTAGATGCAACTTTGATAGATTCAAATATCGATGCTGCAGCCGTGGGGACTGGTTTTAAAAGTTACCCTGATGCACTAACGCCATTTAATAATGTAACCATACAGCCTGAAGTAACCTTACCGGATGCACATTATATGTTGGCACTCGTAGAGGCGCAGTACCTTGCAGGTAAGGGTGTAAAAGCCAGTGATGCACAACCAAAGTATGTGCGTGATACGGTAACATGGAAAAAATTACCGGGCCGTGAATAAGATAAACACGGTTGTTTGCAAATTAAGCGATTTTAAATCATAATTTAGTTATGTTGTTGGTTGGAGAAGCGCTGTGTCGCTACCTATAAGTTCAGGTTTTTTTACAGGTGATATACCTGCTAAGGTGCGTTCTACTTCGGTAGTTCCGGCGCAGCCTGAACGAGTAGTAGAGCAAGCCAAACCACAAAAAACTAATACCGATTATGTCAAAAGCAGCCCAGAAGGGCTTGAACTTGCAAAAGAGTTTACAAAAGCGAACAGCAAAGATACCCAATACAGCCAAACTATTTACGATCAACCCAGTGCTCAAGTAAGCAAAGCGATTTCTACTTATACTGAGTTTGCTAATTTAGAGCGAAGAGCTGAAGTTCAAAGTTTAATTGGTGTTGATATATACGCTTAGCTTAGATTAAAAAAAATAAAAAAGCCCGAATGAATTATTCGGGCTTTTTTATTAAGTTTCAAAAACTACTGCTTTATATAACCAATTAATTTTTTAGCTATATCGGTATTATTTTGAGAGCCAACAAAGTCATCGCTATTTTTGCCATAGGCAAATACTTGTACATCAGACGCTGTGTGACCGCCCGTTGTCCAACCTGTAAAGCTTAAGTCATTAATAATGCTTTTAACGGCCAAGTTTAGGGTTTTCTCGCCCATAGCTTTGGCTTGTTTAAGCTTAATTTCGTTTTCAGTTGTAAATTCAATACTGGTATTAGCTTGCCATACCGTTTTAAGGTTATCAGAACCCATTAGTAATTTGGTCAATGTGCCCGCAGTGGCTTTTACACCTTTGATGACATCTGTTTCCCATTTATATTGGCCATGTGCACCAATAGTTAAACCGCCTGTTGAGTGGTCTGCCGTGATCACTAAAATAGTGTCTGGGTTGTTATCTACATAGGCTTTAGCCGTTTCGATTGATTTAGCAAAGTCATCCATTTCAGCCATTGCACAGGCAATGTCGTTTGCGTGACCACACCAGTCAATTTGGCTGCCTTCAATCATCACAAAAAAGCCTTTATCATTTTGCCCATCAAGCAAATCAAACGCTTTAGAAGTTAACTGCTTTAATCTTGTTGGGTTTTCATCAAGAGCAAACGGTAAGCCTTTAGGTGCATATAAACCTATAGCAGGCACTTGAGTGATTTGACCAAGGTTTTGAATATCATCGCCATATTGATAACCAGCTTGTTTAAATTCGTCTACTAAGTTTCTGTCATCACGAATAAAGTATTGAGTACCACCGCCTAACATTAAATCTACCGGTAATTTACCTGCAATTTTATTGTCAATGTAGTCATTAGCAATATCATCGTAGTTTCTTCTTGATTCATTATGTGCGGCAAAACTTGCTGGTGTTGCATGGTTTATTTGTGAGGTAGCTACTAAAGCTGTTGTCATTCCTTGCTCTTTTGCAATTTCTAGCATGGTTTTAACAGGCTTTTTAGCTGTATCGACGGCAATAGCGCCATTATAACTTTTATGGCCGCTGCTAAGTGCAGTTGCACCTGCTGCGCTGTCTGTAACATAGGTATGGTCATCTGGATACGTGTGCGCCATGCCTTTTAATATGGTATCAAAAACGGTGGTTTCTATTTCTTTTGTTGTTGGGTCATCTTTGTAGTATCGATAAGCGGTTGTGAAAGCGGGACCCATGCCATCACCAATCATATAAATAACATTTTTAGGCGCTGTTTGAGCAAATGCTCCTGTTGTTGTACATAAAAGCGCTAATAAGCCGAACTGTTTTTTCATTGTGTGTACCCTTTAAGTGTACTTATTTTAATAGCGACTATTATTGTATACTGATGACCAGATAAATAAATGAATATGTTATGAAATCTCGCGATTTAAGTGTGTGCTCTTCTAGCTCGGTTCTATTATTTGTGTAATAACTCTTGTATGTTATTGCTATAACCAAATAAAAAGTAGAGGTTTGCATTGCAACCATTTTCTGTCAAAGCTAACGACTTAGATATACATGGCCTTAAATTTGGAGACGGTGAAGAGGTTGTTATTGCGCTTCACGGTTGGTTAGATAACAGTGCTAGCTTTGCACCTATGCTAACTGACGTACCGTCAAATCAAACATGGTATTGTATTGATTTTGCAGGGCATGGACTATCATCTTGGCGAAGCCCTCAGGCACATTACTACTTTATTGATTATGTGGATGATGTGTATGCCTTAATCACAGCGCTTAAATTAAAAAAGGTACATTTGGTCGGGCATTCGATGGGGGCGATGGTCGCGGGTTTATTTGCGAGTTGTTTTAACGAGTATGTTAAATCCGTTTCTTTTATTGAAGGAATTGGCTGCGTTACCACGCAAGCAAATGAAGTCGCTTCGCAGCTAAGAAATGCCATACTTAACAGGGCACGGTTAACGATTAAAAAATCAAGGACATATACTTCTAAAGAGCAAATTTATCAAGCGCGTGCAAAAACAACTGATTTAAATGATGAACTAATTGCGTTGCTGATGGACAGAAATATAAAACAAATGCACAGTGGGTTTGAGTTAACGACTGATCCTAAGCTTAAAAATCACTCAGGTTTTCGATTTGATGAAGCGCAATGTATTGGTGCAATAAAAGAATTAATTGCACCATGTCAATTAATATTAGGTGATAAAGGTTATCCATTTGTAAAACAAAATTTAGACAAGTATAGTAAATATTACAATAACTTGAGTGTAATAGATGTGCCCGGTGGACATCATTGCCATATGCAAAGTAGTGGGCTATGTTTTGAACACATTCACGCATTTATGGTGCAAAGTAGTGCATGTTAATTGTATATTACCGATAAATGTGGGATTATCTCTAGATTAGAGTATTTGCTCAATTGTGAAAGTGCCTTACTTAGATTAAGGTTAATAAAAATATAATTATAAACAGGGGCTAAGAGTGGAAAAAATCTGGCTTAAGCGCTACCCAGAAGGTATGCCTGAAACAATCGATCCTGAGCACTACAACTCGTTACTCGAAGTGTTTGAAAAAAGTTTTAATGAATACAAAGATTTACCTGCATTTACAAATATGGGTAAAACATTGTCATACAACGAAATAGATGCAGCAACGAAACGTGTT
This sequence comes from Pseudoalteromonas sp. US3C1013, assembly GCF_048401115.1. Classification (GTDB taxonomy): domain Bacteria; phylum Pseudomonadota; class Gammaproteobacteria; order Enterobacterales; family Alteromonadaceae; genus Pseudoalteromonas; species Pseudoalteromonas undina. The sequence continues at coordinate 699,930 of NZ_CP183076.1, forward strand.
GCCGCCTATATTCAAAACAACTTAGGGCTAAAAAAAGGCGATAAAGTCGCTGTGATGATGCCTAACCTGTTGCAAACCCCTATTGCTATTTTAGGTATTTTACGCGCAGGGTGCGTTGTGGTTAACGTTAATCCACTTTACACCGTACGTGAGCTAGAGCATCAGTTAAAAGATTCTGAAACATCGGCAATATTTATACTAGCTAACTTTGCTGATACGCTTGAAAAAGCGCTGCCTAACACTGACGTGAAACACATTGTGGTTACCCAAGTAGGTGACATGATGGGGGGTCTTAAAAAGCATTTAGTTAATTTTGTAGTTAAGCATTTCAAAAAAATGGTGCCAAGTTACACGTTACCTAACACGATTAAATTTTGTGATTTATTAAAAGCTGATCCAAATGGCTACACACGCCCAGACGTTAATTTAAGTGACTTAGCTTTTTTACAGTACACAGGTGGAACTACCGGTGTATCTAAAGGCGCAATGTTGAGCCATGGCAATATGGTAGGCAACCTTGAACAAGTGTCTGGTTGTTTAGACAAAGTACTTGACCGTGGTAGTGAAGTGGTTATTACCGCGCTTCCGCTTTATCATATATTTGCGCTAACAGCTAACTGTTTGGCATTTATGAAGTACGGTGGTTTAAACGTTTTAATTACTAATCCACGTGATATGCCTGGATTTGTAAAAGAGCTGAGCCAGCATAAATTTACTGCTATTACAGGGGTTAATACTCTATTTAATGGCTTATTAAACACTCCTGGTTTCTCTGAACTTGATTTTAGTCACCTTAAAATGTCATTGGGTGGCGGTATGGCGGTACAACGTCCTGTTGCAGAAAAGTGGCAAAAAGTGACCAATACTAAATTAATGGAAGGCTATGGCTTAACTGAATGTGCTCCATTAGTAACAATTAGCCCATATGATTTAGAGGCATATAATGGCTCTATTGGTTTACCTGCGCCAAGTACAGATATTAAGTTAATGCTTGATAACGGTGAAGAAGCGGCTAAAGGTGAACCAGGCGAGCTATGGGTTAAAGGCCCTCAAGTTATGCTTGGGTACTATAATCGCCCAGACGCCACCGCTGAATGTTTAAAAGATGGTTGGTTTGCAACCGGCGATATTGCGACGTACGATGATGAAGGTTTCTTCTATATTGTTGACCGTAAAAAAGACATGATTATTGTTTCAGGCTTTAATGTTTTCCCAAATGAGATTGAAGAAGTGGTTGCAATGCATGAAGGTGTATTAGAAGTTGCTGCAATTGGTATTCCTCATGACATTAGTGGTGAACAAGTTAAAGTTTTTGTTGTGAAAAAAGACCCTTCTTTAACTGAAAAAGATATAATAAAACATTGTCGTGATAATTTAACTAATTATAAGGTTCCTAAACTCGTTGAGTTTAAGGATGAGTTACCCAAAACTAACGTGGGTAAAATTCTCAGAAGAGCCTTAAAAGATTAGCAACTATAAAAAAGCCGACATATGTCGGCTTTTTTATTGTAGGAGACTCAGTGCACTACCAATTGATCCAAACCCAAAATGAGCTAAATACGTTTGTAGAACAAATAAAAAACAAACCCATTCTTGCTATTGATACCGAGTTTATGCGCCGCCGTACTTTGTATCCCGAAGTTGCACTCATTCAAGTTTATGATGGCGAACATTTAGCACTTATCGACCCGCTAGCAGAGCTTTCCTTATTTGATTTTTGGCAGATACTTAAAGATCCAAACGTGTTAAAAGTACTTCATTCTCCTTCAGAAGATATTGAAGTTTTTCAAAAATATGCAGGTTTTGTTCCTTATCCATTGTTTGATACTCAGTTTGCACTTCAGCTATTAGGTGAGGGCAACTGTATGGGGTTTGCCTTAATGGTAAAAACCTTATTGAATATTGAAATTGATAAAAGTGAATCGCGCACCAATTGGTTACAACGTCCTCTCACTCAAAAACAACTTGAATACGCTGCGGCCGATACGTTTCACTTACTGCCTTGTTTTGAGTTAATTATAGACAGCATTAAAGCAGCTGATTTATTCGACATTGTGATCAATGAAAGTAAATTAGTGGCAAACAAGCGTGCTTTTCAAACACCAGATGAGTTACTTTATAAAGAGATTAAAAATGCATGGCAGCTTAAGCCGCATGAATTAGCGGTACTTAAAGAGTTAGCTGTGTGGCGAAGAAATAAAGCAATTCGAAAAAATCTAGCGCTTAACTTTGTGCTAAAAGAGCATAACATGACTGAAATCGCTAAACGAGGTCCTTCAAGTTTAAATGCCTTGAGACAAATTCCGGGTGTTGAGCCTATTGAAGTGAATCGTTCAGGGGTTGAAATTTTAAAGTGCATTGAGCAGGCTAAAACAGTTCCACCTGAACAGCACCCACAAGTACTCAAACGTCTCATTGATTTTCCTACGTATAAAAAAGTAGCGAAAGAAATCAAACAAAAAATTACGAAAGTTGCTAAAGAGCACAATATACCAGAAGACGTTATGGCATCTAAAAAGCAAATTAATCAGCTAATTAGTTGGAATTGGAAATTAACGGATGAACAAAAAGCAAATCACATAAAGCCAGATTTACTCAGTTCATGGCGCTATGACTTTGTTAAAGATGCCCTTAAAGAGTGGGATAATTAAAGTCATAAAGGCGAGTGACAAACAAATAAAAAGGGCGCTTAGCGCCCTTGTTTGTTATTTCTTTTCTTCGTCAGGTAATGTGACATTGAGCTCGAGTACGGCTAAATCGTCTTCATTTTGATCAAACTGAACTTGAACCGCATCGGCGCCTACATTTACGTACTTACGAATGACATCTAATATATCTTGCTTTAATTGCGGCAAGTAATCAGGTGTACCACGCTGAGAACGTTCGTGCGCGACAATGATCTGCAATCGCTCTTTTGCTAATGACGCACTGTTTTTCTTTTCTGAGCGGAAGTAGTCAAGTAAAGACACATTAACCTCCAAATATCCGTTTGAATAAACCCTTTTTCTCAACATCTAAAAATCTAAATTCAATCGTTTCACCTAATAAACGACTGATCGCATCGGCATAAGCTTGGCCTGCGTCAGATTCGCTATCAAGGATAACGGGTTGTCCTGAGTTAGATGCACTAAGTACTGCTTGAGATTCAGGAATGACACCTAGTAAGTCGATGGCTAAAATGTCCTGGATATCTTCAACAGATAGCATTTCACCTTTTGTTACACGATCTGGATTATAGCGTGTTATTAGCAAATGCTCTTTAATGTTTTCTAAACCTTCTTCGGCGCGTTTAGATTTACTGTGTAAAATTCCAAGTATACGATCAGAATCTCGTACTGATGAAACCTCTGGATTAGTGGTTACAATTGCTTCATCAGCAAAGTACATTGCCATCATTGCACCGGCTTCAATACCTGCCGGAGAATCACAGACTATGTAGTCAAAGTCTTCTTTTAACTCATTAAGTACACGTTCAACACCTTCGCGTGTGAGTGCATCTTTATCGCGTGTTTGTGATGCAGGAAGTAAAAATAACTTCTCTACACGTTTATCTTTTATGAGTGCTTGGTTAAGGTTGGCTTCGCCATTGATTACATTAACGAAGTCATACACTACGCGACGTTCACAACCCATAATTAGGTCTAAATTACGTAAGCCGATATCAAAATCGATGATAACAGTTTTGTAGCCTTTTAGTGCTAAGCCTGTACCAATTGCTGCGCTTGATGTTGTTTTACCAACACCCCCTTTACCCGAGGTAACGACAATTATTTTTGCCATGAGATTTATCCTTTAACCAAAGCTGAAATTTCTAAAGATTCATTTTTTTGTTGTATTTGAACTGCGTTACCCCAGTGTTCACCTTGCAGTGAGTCACTGATCCAGTAATTACCATTGATTGAAACGAGTTCTGCTTCTAATTTATTACAAAATATATATGCGTTTTCTAGCCCTTTTGCACCGGCAATAGCACGGCCGCGTAGAGTTCCATAAATGTGTACATTACCATCGGCAATCACTTCTGCACCATGGCTTACTGCACCTAACACCACTAAATCACGGTCTTTGGCGTAAACTTGTTGGCCTGAGCGTACTGCACCATTAATAATTTGTGCTGGTAAATACACGGTTTTTTCAACCACTGACGTATTAGCCTCTACTCTTGCGGGTTCACTCTTAACGTCTTGTGAATAGTTTAAAACAGATAACCCTGCAGCTTTTGCTTGTTTGTGTTGCTCATCCGAACCATTACATACACCCACCGCATTAAAGCTCATACGTTCAATAAGTGATTTTAAATGAACAAAGTCGATTGTGCTGTTTTTTACTTCAATTAAATTAACGACAATGGGGGCACCCTCAAAGAATTTTGGGGCTTGGGCTATTTTTACATACAGTTGTTCTGCTAAAAGGTTAATATCAGTACTATAAAGATGTAAAACTGATAATGTAAAAAGGTTGCCTTTTAGCTCAAAAATTTGGTCCGACATAGATGCTCAACTGGATTGTCTAGTTAGCATGTAACATTATATAAACCTAGGCTGAACAAGGCTTTTATTAAAGTTTCCACACTAATTTTTATAACTTATTATTATTGCCATGTTATAGTGTGTAGCACTGTTAAGCAAGATTTTATAGGGCCATAATGCTAACTGCGGTATATAAAAGTAAGAAAAAAGCAGATACTTTCTTATTTATTGAAAAAAGAGACGATTTTAGTAAAGTTCCGGAACCTTTAATGGCCATGTTTGGTCAACCTCAGTACGTGATGATCATTAACTTAGCTAAGCGAACTCAATTAGGCGTAGCGGATTTAGACACTTTAAAACAGTCGCTTAGCGACCAAGGCTATTATTTACAAATTCCGCCACCAGAGGAAAACTTGCTGAGTCAATTAAGAAAACAAAATGGAGTAGATAGTGATTAAAAAATTAGCAGTTGTATTGTGTGGTGTATGTTTAAGCTCATCGGTGATGGCAAAAACCCAAGCTGAGTTTCAACAATACCTTACTAATTTAAAGCAAGAGGCAATAGCTAAAGGCTACGATACTCAGTTAATTGAGCAAGCATTTGCCACTGCATCTTATAAAGAAAAAGTGATTTCTGCAGATAAAAATCAGCCTGAAGTAAAAGAAACACTGGAAACATATTTACCAAAACGTGTGCCTCAATGGAAAATTGATCGTGCGCGTAAATTATATAAAGAAAACCAAGAAGTTTTAGAGAAGGTCGCAAAAGACTTTGGTGTTCAAGCACGCTTTATCGTGGCTATTTGGGGCTTAGAGAGTAATTTTGGTGCCATTCAAGGTGGCCACAACGTGATTTCATCGTTGGTAACACTGGCATTTGATGGACGCCGTGAAGCTCTATACAAGCGCCAATTATGGGCAGCACTGGATATATTAAAGTCGGGTCATATTACGCTTGATAAATTTAAAGGCTCATGGGCAGGTGCAATGGGGCAAACTCAATTTATGCCAACCTCATTTAATGCCTATGCTGTAGATTACAACAATGATGGCCGCAAAGATATTTGGACAACCAAGGAAGACGCGTTTGCCTCTATTGCTAATTACTTAAAGCAAGAGGGTTGGAATGACAACTTAACCTGGGGTCGCCAAGTTCAATTACCTGCTGATTTTGACCAGCAGTATATTTTAAAGCGCGGTACTAAAACACGTAAGCAATGGCTTGAATATTGGAACAATTCAGAGCGCTCACTCGCTGATTGGCAAGCATTAGGGGTTCGTCGTGCTGATGGCAGCGATTTACCAAATGTTGCTGTGGATGCTGCACTAGTGATGCCTGATGATGTAAATGGGCGCATGTATTTAGCATACGACAACTACAAGGTATTTATGCACTGGAATCGGTCATATTACTTTGCAACTAGCGTGGGCTATTTGTCAGATAGAATTGCTTACCCAAAGATTTAAGCTAAAGCAAATAACTAAAAAAAGCCGCAAATTGCGGCTTTTTTGTGAATTACATATCGACTAAATTTCTTTTTTAAATATTTTATCTTTTAGGTCAATGACTTTGCCAATCCCTGAACCTAGTTTCATTAGCTTATTAAGCTGCTCAGGAGTTAAACGTTGTAATTCTGAGGACCATTTAGTTACTGTTTCAAGTAAGTTATGGATTTCGCCCATTTGTTTTTGAGCATAAATTTCATCGTCGTTACTTGCTTCGTCTAGTAAGTTATCTCGGAGTAAGCTCAGTGTAGGCTCAACTTCACGTTTTTTGCGCTCTTCGAATACGCGATTTGCCATATCCCAAATATCGCCTGCAGGGGCATAGTACTCTTTTCTATCTCCTGGGATATGCATTACTTTGATCAGCTGCCAAGATTGTAATTCTTTGATCCCCATACTCACGTTACCGCGAGAGATACTTAGCGCATCAGCGATTTGATTTGCCGTCATTGGATCTTTAGTAATAATCAATAAACCACACATTTGTCCAATGGTGCGATTAAATCCCCAGCGGCTGCCCATCTCACCACAATGCATTACAAAGGCAAAGTTTTTTTCTGATAATGTCATTGTTACAAGTTTCAAAAATAAATGAAATCTATGCTAGCACGCTGGTTAAGTATGGCAAGACTTAAGCTGGGATAAAAAACCACGTTTTACGACTAATGATTGATATAGATTAATATTTAAGCATTTATAGTGAGGTATGTTGCGGGTATGCAACATAATCTTGCCGTTTAACGCCCTTGTTAAATAGCATAAACTTTTTATAAACGATGGAATGACTATGAAAGCAGCAATAAATACAGAATATAAAGGCAAGTTAGCGATCACCGATTTACCTATTCCAGAAGTAGGCCCTGACGACGTCCTAGTAAAAATAGCCGCTTGTGGTGTGTGCCACACTGATTTACACGCATGTCATGGTGATTGGCCGGTAAAACCAAAAATGCCATTAGTACCTGGACACGAAGGTGTTGGTGTAATAGAAAAACTAGGAAGTAATATTAAGCACTTAGAAGTGGGCGATAGAGTAGGCGTACCATGGCTATACAGTGCATGTGGCCATTGTGAGTTTTGTTTAGATGGACGCGAAACCCTTTGTTTATCGCAACATAATACGGGTTACTCTATTGACGGTGGGTATGCAGAATACTGTTTAGCTCATGGTGACTACATCATCAAAATACCGGAAGGTTTAGGTTTTGCTGAAGCTGCCCCCTTATTTTGTGCCGGCGTAACAACGTATAAAGCTTTAAAAGTATCTGGTGCTAAACCAGGTCAATGGGTTGCTATTGTCGGTGTGGGTGGTTTAGGGCACTTAGCAGTGCAATATGCAAAAGCAATGGGCTTTAATGTTATTGCGGTAGATACTGGTAAAGAGAAAATGGCGCTAGCTAAAGAGTTGGGTGCTGATATTACGCTTGATTTTAAAGAAGTAGTGCCCAGTGAGGCTATTTTTGAGCAAGTAGGTGGCGCGCATGCTGTTGTTTGTACGGCAGTATCAAAACCAGGTTTTGAACAAGCTTATAAAAGTGTTCGCCGAGGGGGGAAATGTGTATTGGTTGGTTTACCGCCTGAAGATATGCCATTGCCAATTTTTGACACCGTATTAAATGGTGTTTCAGTGGTTGGATCTATTGTAGGTACACGCAAAGATCTGCAAGAATGTCTTGAATTTGCTGCGCAAGGCAAAGTAAAAGCCATCATTGAAGAGAAAAAACTTGAAGATATTAATGAAATTTTTGATGACATGCTTAAAGGCGAAATAAACGGCCGCATAGTTGTTACGATTTAATATTAAGGTTTACATGAAAAAAGCACGGTATCTCAATTGAAATACCGTGCTTTTTAAATTATTAAACTATTAAAGTGTGTAACTAAAGCTTAGCTTTGCATTACGTTCTTCACCTGGCATTCCGCCTAAAAACATGGCTTTAGAATAGTATTTTTTATTAAACAGGTTATTAATGTTTAATTGCATCTGCCAGTTGTCTGCTTTATAGCTAACCGCAGCATCATATACGGTATAAGCGGGTACGTAGCCATTATCAATACCAAATGAACTTGAGTTAGTACTACGCTTATCAACAAATGTTAAACCTGCGCTTAAATCAACTGCGTGCGGTAATTCAAACAGCGCTGCTGAATATGTTACCCATGAACTAGCTGTTACATAGGGTACACCTTTTTGACGAGTATTATAGCTGTCACGATTTGGGTTGGTTTTATCGCGGGCGTCTTGATAAACACCGTTGATATTAACTTTCCATTGATCGTTCAAATAGGCATTTAAATCAATCTCTACACCTTTTGTTTGTTCTTCACCATCAAAGAAGCTCTCTACTACATTAGGTGCTGACACGCCGGCTTCATAAAGAGGGTTGGCATATTCTAAATTAGTACGCGCACTTTCAAATACCACAATTGATGCCAGTAATTGGTCATCAAATGCTTTAAAACGAAATCCTAAATCATTACTCACAGATTCGGAATCGTCTCTATCGGCTTCATTACCGGCAACAGAGCCAAGAACACTGTAAGCTGTGCGCCCTTTAGAGTGATTTAAAAACAAAGCCATATCAGCGTTTACTTGATAAGTAGCACCTAGGTTATACGTTAAACCACTGTCTGAGGTATTTGCTTCTGGCGTTGGATTTGCGCGGCTTTGACTATAACGAGGGTCAACACCAAAGTGCTCGTAACTTTGTTTAATACGATTATGAGCAACACCAATACGAGTAGTGATCTTATCGTTAATGTAAGCAACATGTTGAAGGCCTACGCCCCATGCTTGTACTTTTTTATTGTAATCACTGGTTTTAAGCGGATCATAATCAGCAAATTCATCCGCAGGCCAATTTGGCTGGCGTATATCAAAAATATACGGTAGTGCACCTTGGTAAATAACTTCTCCGGCTTTGTTTTTAATGACCTTATCGGCATCATAAATGGAGTATTGTTTAAAACGAATATCTCGGTCTTCGTAGTTGGCATTAACCAGTAATTCGTTTTCTATATTGCCGAGCATAAAGTCATAACGTAAATCTAAAAAGTATTGCCATGATTTCTCATCTGCTTCTACTTGGCGATATTCTTGGCGTCTAGCTGCGAAAGGGTGTAATACATTATCAACAACTAACGGTGCGCGTGGATCTTGGTTAATTACACCACGTCGGTTCCAATACACATAATTATAAGCACCTGTTTGGCGAGCAAAGCTAGAGGTGTAATTACGGTACTGTAGCTGTTGATTTAAAAATAAATCATCACTAATGTAGTAATTGTGCGCTAATTTAAAACGCAGCTCTTCACCTTCGTTATCCTTTGCCATCGGTGATATTATGCCATTGGTACCAAAGTTAAAGGGTGTTAAACCATCATTGCTTGCCAAAGAGTTAGCGAGTTCATTTCGTTGTGCTTCACTCAATTGTAAGCCACTTGCTGTAGGGTCATTAACTAAATCGGCGGCTGATACTTCTCCTGCAGTTAAACCGTTAACCGATTTACTGTTAAAAATACGAATAGGGTGGCCAATAGAATCCACTGCAATAGCATCTTTAATATATGCCCCAGACAATACAAAAGATTGCTGGTCATTAAGCACATATTTTAAAGACGAGTAAATTTCATCGCGCTGATCTTTTAAATCACGAAAGCCATCGCTAGAGGCGGTTTTGGCCATAACCCGATAAGCTAAATCGTCGGTTATTGCATTGGTGCTATCAAGTGCAAGCGAATAACTATCCCACTGGCCAATATCCATTTCTAGGGTATGTTGCTCGTTAAACTGTGGTTTTTTTTCAATCAGGTTGATGACACCACCGGCACTACCCATACCATACAAGCCCGTTGCAGGGCCTTTTAATACTTCAATTGATTCAACATTGGTTAAAGAGCGAGTAGGGTTAAATGTATTGCCTAACCCTGCGCCGCCATACATGCCATCGTAAGTGTAATTAGCGCCCAAGCCACGAATAACTAAGTTGTCACCAATGCCATAGTTATTACCCGCTTGAGTTAGGCCACTCACATTACGGATCACGTCCTGAAGACTATCAATACCTTGTGACTCAATCAGTGCTTTATCAACAATGACCACGGGTGCAGGAGTTTCCATTAGCGACATGTCTGATTTAGTTGCTAAACCTGAATTCATCACCACTCGGTTTTGTTGCTCGTAAACGCTAATTCGTTCAATATCTGAATTAACTTGTGACTCGTTAGCCATTGCTAAACTTGCGTTTAAGCACGCTAGAGTGAGGAGAGAGTATTGAAACCTTTTCATAAACTGATAACCATTCGCATTTGTTAATTTGCGCGGATGATAATAGTTATCATTTTAAATTTAAATAAAAAGTTCAAACTTTTTTACTTTAATGCGCACGTTTGCTTGATTGTTATTCAATGTGATTTAAAAGTAATCATATTTGAAAATTTCAATGGAGTATTACAGTAGTTAGTTGGTTTAACGGAAAGATTATTTTAAATAAAAAATTGATGGTTAAATGAGCTGCTTTGCTACATTTGCAAAAAAACTGTTAAGGTTGAGCGCAGCCCAACCTTATAGAGACGTTTTGGGTTTACTGTTTGTAAACCACACCCGCTTTCATAACGAATGGGATCTGCTCTAGTGTAGAAATGTTTTTTAATGGGTTAGTGTCTACCGCTATAATATCAGCTGCAAAACCAGTTTTAATTTGCCCTAGTTGTTTATCAGCTTTTAATAATTTAGCACTATTAATGGTTGCGGCTTGGATGGCTTGTAATTCACTCATACCAAATTCAACCATTCGCGAGAACTGCTTAGCGTTATCGCCATGCGGGTAAATAGCTGCGTCGGTTCCAAACACCATGTTTACACCCGCTTCAACCGCGCGTTTAAAACTATCGCGTTGTTTTTTTGATACCAGACGTTCTTTATTTAGGTTTTCTTCATCAACGCCATTTTGCTCACCAAAGCTCAGCGTATATTCGGTATTATAAATATCCATAGACAGCCAAGTTCCATGCTCTTTTGCAAGCGCAATTGCTTCATCGTCTAAAAAGCTAGCGTGCTCAACACTATCTACACCGGCTTTTATTGCCGTTTTAATACCGTTAGTTCCATGTGCGTGAGCGGCAACAGGTAATTCACGCATGTGCGCTTCATCAACAATGGCTTTCATTTCTTCAAAGGCGTACTGCTGTATGCCGACTTTTGTTCCTTTAGAGAATACACCGCCTGTGGCGCATAGTTTGATTGCATTAGCGCCATATTTTATATTTTCACGCACTTTAATACGCACAGCCCACGGGCCATCAGCAACGCCGGTGGCAGTATATTTCATCTCTGGAGGTAAGCGATTATTATCGCAGTGCCCACCTGTAATGCTCAAAGAAGGCCCTGCAGCCCAAATGCGTGGGCCGATAATATCACCTGCATTCACACCGTCTCGCACCGCAATAACACTGTAGCCCTCAGCACCTAAGTTCCTTACTGTAGTAAATCCAGCTTCTAAGGTTTGCTTAGCAAAATAGCTGGCTTTAATGGCCATTCGCGGAACAGATTGCCCTAAACGTTCACTTCGAGACACAGTTGGATCGCTGGTTAAATGTACGTGCATGTCCATTAACCCAGGTAACAGGGTAAGCGTTGGTAGGTTTATCAGTTCATCATTACTGCTAAGCTTGGGCTTTTTATTAAATTGGATTTGGCTAATAACACCGTTATCTATCGCAATCAAAGGATTAGCCTTAAGTTCGCCTGTTTCAACATCTAGTAAAGCTTTGGCCGATATATAGGTTGTGGCTAGTGTACTTGCACTGGTTAAGCTCATTAATGCGATTGATAGAGTCAATAAATGTTTTTTCATGTTTAAGTCATTATAATTATTTTCATTCACTTGAATGTAGCAACCATGAGTTACTGAGTAAATAATGTAGCGACGAACAGCACTCACCTCAATTGCTTTATTTAAGCTATTTAAAACCGCATAATTGGCGGGTAAAAACTAACAAGGGAATTTATGAAAGTTATTAAAATAGCACTGGTTGCCAGTAGCGTTATGTTTGCCTTAAGTGGTTGTATGAGCCCCAGCTCACAATTAAACACAAATCAGTCAGTCGCACCTGTCATAAGCGAATTATCAGCTGAGCAGCAATTAGATGTGCTCGTTGCTCAGTACTACGATGAATCATTAGCTTTTAATCCATTAAGCGCTACCTATAATGGCCGCCATGAATTTGATGATCAATTTTTGCCTGAGATATCGCAGCTTAATCGCGATAAAAAAGCCGCATTTTATAAAAAATATCAACAACGCTTAACGCTCATTGATCAATCCCAACTCACCGGTCAGGCGCTGCTCAACTTTGAAGTGTTATCGCGCGATTTAGCTCTTAAACTTGAGGGTATGCAATATAAAGATTATTTGTTACCGATAAATCAAATGTCGGGTGCGCATAATACCTTCGCCGGATTTGGTTCAGGGCAAAGTGCTCAGCCTTTTAATACTGTTGCCGACTACGAAAAATTCATCAAGCGTGCAGATGGTTTCGTTAAATGGCTTGCAAGTGTAGAGCAATCGATGGCGCAAGGTGTTAAACAAGGTGTGGTATTGCCTATGCCATTAGCAAAAAAATTACTCCCGCAATTTAAAGCGCATGTTGTTACTAACGCTGAAGATTCTCTTTTTTACTCGCCTATTAAAGCCATACCCGATTCATTTTCAGCTGATGAAAAGCAACAGCTAAAAGCGCAGTATAAAACACTGATTTTAGATAAATTAGTACCTGCATATCAGCGTATGAGCGACTTTTTAGCCAACAATTACATACCTCATGCTCGCGATTCTGTTGGTTATGCTGATTTACCTAACGGTAAAGCGTGGTACGAATACCAAATAAAGAAAAACACCACGTTAAGCTTATCTGCTGATGAAATTCATGAGATTGGCTTAAGTGAAGTGGCTCGAATTTTAAGTGAAATGAAAACTGTTAAAAACACTGTTGGATTTGAAGGCGATTTATCGGCCTTTTTTAATCACTTACGCGACTCAGATGAGTTTTATTACAAAACGGCTGATGAGTTAATTGCCGCCTATGAACAAATTAAAGCAAAAATAGACGCTCGCTTACCAAAGCTATTTAATATTGAGCCTAAGGCACCTTATGTTGTAAAAGCTGTTGAAGCCTATCGAGCCCAATCGGCTGCGGGAGCGTCGTATGCGGGGCCCGCTCCTGATGGCTCGCGCCCAGGCATATTTTATATCAATACTTATAACTTAAAAGCACAACCTAAGTTTTTACTCGAAACGCTGTCTATTCATGAAGCCGCTCCAGGTCATCACTTTCAAATTGCACTGCAACAAGAAGTGGAAAGCTTGCCCGATTTTCGTAAATTTGGCGGCTACACGGTGTTTGCTGAGGGCTGGGCATTATACGCAGAAAGCTTAGGCAAAGAGCTTGGCTTATTTACCGATCCGTATATGTGGTATGGGCGTCTTAACGATGAGCAGCTAAGAGCTATGCGTTTAGTGCTTGATACAGGCTTTCATGCTAAAGGTTGGACACGTCAACAAGGTATTGACTACATGTTAGCAAATTCCTCAATGGCAAAAAGTGATGTTATTGCTGAAGTGGAGCGTTATATTGCATGGCCAGGGCAAGCATTATCGTACAAATTGGGCGAGTTTAAAATTAAACAGCTCAGAGATTTCGCCCACCAGCAATTAGGTGAGCAATTTGATATTAAAGCGTTTCATACGCAAATATTAATAGATGGCGCATTACCTATGCCTATTCTTGAGCAAAAAATTAAACGTTGGGTTAAGTCTCAGCAGTAATAAAATCGCGCGAAGCCATACTGTTATTAGGGATTGGCTTTGCGCGCTTTGCTGCAATACGTTAGAATGCGCGCTCTTAAAAGGGGCGAGAACACCATGTTTGATCAACAATTAGCAAATACCCAATTTTGGCTTAGTAAAAGTCTCAATGAAATGAACCAACAAGAATGGGAAGCCATTTGTGATGGATGTGGAAAGTGTTGTTTAAACACCTTTATTGACAGTGAAGACGAAGATGACTTTACTGCCACCGACCAGTTAAGAGAAGGCGAACAACTTATATTCACTAATATTGTTTGCCAATACCTTGATAACAATACCTGTGGCTGTAGTGAATACGAAAACCGCCAAACCTTAGTCCCTTCGTGCGTTAAGCTTACTAAAGAAAACCTAAAAGACATCTTTTTTATGCCACAAAGCTGCAGCTATCGCCGACTTCATGAAGGGCGTGGTTTAGCAACGTGGCATCCGTTACTTAATAACGGCGATAAAACTAAAATGCACGAGCTAAACATTTCTGTTAAAGACAAAACAGTAAAAGATTGTGATGTAAAATTAGAAGATTTTGACTTGTATATTGCCGAGTGGCCAACTAAGGATTGCAACGAGTGAGTAAGCTACAAGCAAGTATTGGTTTAATAAACCCTAAAAGCCCAACCAATGTGGGTGGTGTATTACGCGCAGCAGGTTGTTATGACGCCAAGCAGGTGTTTTTTACCGGCAACCGTTATTTAAATGCACAAAAATTTCATACTGATACTAAAAATGTGGTGCAACGTATTCCATTAACCGCCACCGACAATTTAGCTTCAATTAAGCCTCAAGGCGCTAAAGTAGTGGTAATAGAGTTAATAGAAGGTGCTACACCCTTGCCTGAGTTTACCCACCCTGAGAACGCATTTTATGTATTTGGTCCAGAAGACGGCTCTGTGCCCAAAGATGTTTTAAAATGGTGCGACGAAGTGGTGTATATCCCTACTATTGGCTGTATGAATTTAGCGGCAACCTGTAATGTTGTTCTTTATGACCGACTCGCGAAATTGGGCGGAATTCAAAGCAGCGATGAAACCATTATTTCCTCACGCGATACTAATAATAAAATGAAATGGCAAAAACAACCTTAATCTATAAACAATTTAAGCGTGAACAGGACGAGGAAGCTTTGCTCGGTTTTTAATTCTTCTTATATAGATGTATGCCAGTAGAATAACCTAGGTGCATTTATCTAGCCCACTAGGTTAAAACTTCGCGCCGCGATTAAATTGCCCCCTAGTTTGAAAAAGCATTAATCAGCAATGGTCAACAGACCCTAGTTAAATGTAAAAAAAAGTAACTGATTAACTTGAAAAATAAGCAGTTCGTCTTTTTTTAGCTCTATAAATGTAAAAGTATGTAATTATAATGAAAAAATTATAACTACGAGGTTTACATTTTATGCACCGAGTATGCTACTTGTTTCGCTGCTGTTTGCTAATGTTACTAAGCATTATGTTAACAGGCTGCTATTCAAAGCCTGCAGCTTTAGATCCGCAAGTGGCAAGCACCGGTGAGACGTTATCTACAATAGCCCAAACCACAGATGTTATTTTTTACGATTTACAGTTAACAGTCCTTCCCAGCAACAAACAGATTTCCGGCACAGGTAAAACCATGTTTCGAGTGCTGAAACAAACGCAGCAAGTCGAACTCAAGCTCGATAGCCGGTTCTCTATAGAACACGTCACTGTTGCTAAGCAAGCAGCTAATTTTAGCCATCAGCATGGCGTTATTATTATTGATTTGTATGAAACTAAATACCCAGGTGAAGTTGTTGAAGTTGCCATTAGCTATTCGGGGCATCCCCATGAAGCTATTAACCCTCCGTGGAGTGGTGGCTTTGTATTTAGTCATACGGCACAAGGTGAGCCTTGGATAGCGACGGCAGTACAAGGCGAGGGCTGTGATTTATTTTGGCCTTGTAAAGATCACTTTAGCGATAAAGCCGACAGTATGCGTATTCGCGTCACAGTGCCAACGGGTTTAAGTGTTGCTAGTAATGGTGTGCTTAAAAAAATAATGCCATTAAAAAATAACACAACTGAATTTGATTGGTTTTTATCTGAGCCTGCCAGTGATTACAATATTGCATTAAATATTGGCCCCTTCGAACGTATTCAACAACACTATAAAAGTATTAATGGTACGCAGGTACCTGTTGAGTTTTGGGCTCTACCTGAAAACAGTCACAAAGCCCTTAAGCTACTCAAAGATGATGTGTATCAACAGCTCGCATTTTTTGAATCTGTATTAGGGCCTTACCCTTGGGGAATGCAAAAATTAGGCTTTGTAGAAACACCGCATCTGGGTATGGAACATCAAACAATTAACGCTTATGGTAAAGGGTATACCCGCGATCCAAGTGGTTATGACTGGCTTATTCAGCACGAATTGGCTCATGAGTGGTTTGGTAATTTAATGACTCATGAAAAGCTCAATGATGCATGGTTACACGAAGGTTTTGGTTTTTATATGCAGCCAGCTTATAGCTTATTTAAATTTGGTGAGGCTGCTTATAACCACGCCATGTACACCGCGTATTTAGGATTAAAGAACTGCCAGCCGATTGTAAAACAAGGGAAAGTTACTTCTAAAGAAGCGTTTAATGCAGATATTTATGGTAAAGGTGGATGGACGCTGCATACCTTGCGCTGGCTAATTGGAGACGAGTTATTTTGGCAAGCTGCCCGAGAGTTAGTATATGGTCAAACGCAAACAGCTAATTTGAGTTACCCAATCGAGTCGCGTTATCGCAGTAGCCAAGAGTTTATTGATATTATTAATCGGGTCACGGGCGATGATTATACGTGGTTATTTGATGTGTATCTAAAGCAAGCCGCGTTACCAAGTTTAACCATGGAGCGTACCAATACAGTCGCTTATTTAAGCTGGAGTAACAGCGAAAAAGATGGCACAGCGTTTAAAATGCCGGTTCCTATTTCTATAAAAGGGAAGTTGACAACTCACACTCCAGTGGATGGACTGATCACTATCAATGCCAAAAAAAGCGACATTATCGTTATCGATCCACAGATGAAGGTTCTGCGACAGTTACCTATAATTAGTCAATGCCAGCAACAAAGCTAAGCTTATATAGATTAAATTACAACTTGTTATAAGTTTAAGATTTAACCAAATACCGTTCTTTTTGGATTTTAAATCTCATTATTTATTATTATTTTTAATTATTAACCTCGCCTGAACAATATTTGCTAAGACTTTCAGTTAAAAATTTGTTAAAAAGGCAGTGGTAATAATGATTAATTCTTAAGGTACTTATGTTTAGCTCGCTAAAATTCACCTCCAAAATCACCATCGCTGCGTCATTAGTGTTAGTTTTAGTGTTAGGTGTTTTCACTATAAATAACTATTTTTCAATGCGTCATCAAACTCAAGAGCAGTTGTCGCTGGTGCTAGAGCAAAACTCAGAATCGGTTTCTAAAAACATTGCAAGTTGGCTCAATAATAAATTGGCAATTGTGATCTCTATCGCAAAAACATATCAAGATAACGATACGAAGTCTTTAACGCTTTCGCAATTAAATACCGCTGAGCTTGCCGGGGATTTTAAAAATACCTACATAGGTAAATCATCGGGGACATTTATTTTAAATGATCAAAGTGTTGTGCTCCCCAGCGATTTTGATGCTACAAGTCGCCCTTGGTATAAATTAGTAGAAAATAAAACAACAACGGCTTTTACAACCCCTTATATTGATGTGACCACCAACGAACTGACAATTTCAGCCGTTGCGCCTATTAATAGTAATGGTCAATTTAAAGGGGTAGCGGGAGCAGATATTGATATGCAAACCATCGCTGAAATTATTGGCGATATTGATTTCTTGGGACTCGGTTATGGCTTCTTACTTGATAATAAAGGGCAAATATTAAGTCACCCTGATAGTAAATTAAATTCAAAAAAAGTCGCAGATTTGATTGGTAAAAATGCACCGTTAGCAAGAGAGTTTACAGAGTATCAAGTAGCGGGTGAAACCTCGCTGGTATCCTTTACTAAGATTCGTGGTATTGAAAATGTTGATTGGTATCTGGGTGTAGTAGTTAATAAAGATAAAGCGTATTCAAGTGTTTCTTCGTTTGGTCAAAAGGCAATTGTCTTTTTAATTATTGGTATTTTAGTGATTGTTGCATCACTGGAGTTTTTACTGCGTTATTTAATGCGACCTATGTATCGTCTTAATGATGCTATTAGAGATATAGCACAAGGTGAAGGCGATTTAACTTGTCGACTCAGTGTTGAGAACGATGACGAGTTTGGTCAGTTAAGTAATTCATTTAATATTTTTATAGAAAAAATTCAAAATTCAATTGTTCAAGTTAAGTCTTCAACACAGTTGCTAGAAACCGCGGTTGCTAAACTGGTTACCCAAACAGATTCAACATTAACTATGTACGACGACCAAAGTGAACGTACCAACAGTGTGGCATCTGCAATTAACCAGTTTTCAGCCACTGCAACAGAAATTTCAACTAGTGCAAGTAATGCCTCAACACTTGCTAAAGATGCTGATCAATATTGCGCTAAAAATCAGCAAACACTAACGAATAACGTATCGAGCATTCATCAACTTTCGCAAAATATAGAGCAAGCACAAGAAACAATTAATAGTTTAGATTCACATACTGCTAATATCGGTAATGTACTTGCGGTAATCAAAGGCGTGAGTGAACAAACTAACTTGCTTGCTTTAAATGCGGCAATAGAAGCGGCACGTGCAGGTGAAGCGGGAAGAGGGTTTGCCGTTGTTGCTGATGAAGTCAGGCAATTAGCACAACGTACTCAGCAATCAACGCAAGAAATTGAAAATACGGTAATTGAACTACAAAAAGGCTCAAGCTCTGCCGTTGAGCTGATGAAAACCAGTTTAGAAGAAAGTGAAAAAAGTGTTCAGCAAGCTGATGCAGTTGGCGATGTAATGAAACAAATAATTAGTGCGATAAAGCAAATAACCGACGCTAATCATAGTGTGGCTAATGCTACTGATGAGCAAAATCAAGTTGTTAAATCATTACATTCAGATATCCATGTTATTAGCGACCTATCGATTCAAGGTCAATCTAACCTTAACCTCACTTTAGAAGAGTGCACTAAGCTCAAACATCAATTCAGTGACTTAGAGCGCATGGTTAAAAAATTCAAAGTATGAGCAGTAAAACAAAAATAAATAAACCAAACTGGCTCAGTTTAATCAATATTGATAGTGTTTATAGCTTTGATAGACAACGCCAAGCGTTTTCGTTATTTACCATGATAACGATTGCCTTGGTGTTAATTACCTATTTAGTGATTATAAACCATCGCATTTATGAGCCCATATTAACTGCCTCTTTAGTGTCAGTTAATTTAACAATTGTAGGATGCATTGTTTATTTTATAAAAACTAAACAGCTTAATGCTATCGCGTTAATTACCTTGATGATTGTATTTGTGATGTGCTTAGCTTTAGTATCCACCGGGGGTAAAGAAAACACCGCGTTATATTGGCTAATGTTTTATCCTGTAGCTGTATTTGCCATACTGGGTGTTAAACTTGGCGCATGGTTAAGTAGTGCCATGTTATTGAGCTGTATTGTTATGTTGTATGGCCCCGATATGGGGCAGGTTATGTATGGTGAGGTAGAAAAGACCCGTTTTGTCGCTGCATTTTCATTAGTGCTGGTGTTTTCTTTTATCGGTGAGTATTTTCGTCACAGAAGCCATCTTGCCATTGCAGATATCACCTTAGAACAAAAACAACACGCCTATACAGATCAGCTTACAGGCGCACCCAACCGCCGTTTTATTACTTCACATTTTTTAAAGCTTGCTGCTTCACGGCCAGCGCATTATTTGCCGCTGTCTATTTTGCTCATTGATTTAGATAACTTTAAACAATTAAATGATACCTACGGCCATGATTTTGGCGATACCGTATTAATAGAGTTTACTAAATTATTAGAGTCGCAATTTTCTGCAACCGCCCTTAAAGCCCGTTATGGTGGCGAAGAGTTTGTGGTTATTTTACCGCAGATGACCACCATAGAAGCCAGTATTTTGGCTAATCGTTTTAGAGAATGCGTGCAACATCATGTAATATTAACTGATAAACAACAACGAGTATCGTTAACTTGTAGCATTGGCATTGCACAAGCTAATCATATTGATGACTACGACAGTGCATTAAAACAAGCCGATGAGTATTTATATCAGGCAAAATCACAAGGGCGCAATAAAGTCATATTTGCGCATGGCGAGTATGTCAGTCAATAAGCTTATTTATGTGCATGATCCTATGTGTAGCTGGTGCTGGGGATATAAGCCTACGTGGCAAAAACTTGAATCTGCTCTAGCAAATATTCTGCCTATAGAATATAGAATGGGAGGTTTAGCTGCTGATAGCGACCAGCCAATGAGTGCCGATATGCAGTTGCAACTACAAGGCATATGGCAAAACATTAGCAACCAATTAGGCACTGAGTTTAATTTTAATTTTTGGCGAGAATGCCAACCGCGCCGTTCTACTTATCCCTCCTGCAGAGCGGCTTTAATTGCTCGTAGCTTTAACAAAGAGCCACAGATGATTGACGCCATTCAACAAGCGTATTATTTACAGGCGCAAAATCCATCGGATGAAGACGTGCTTATTAAACTATGCGAAAAAATTGGTTTAGATCCCTGTTTATTTACTCAGCAGTTACACTCTAAGGAACTTAAGCGTCGCTTTGATGATGAGCTTAACTTTGTTCGCAGTTTACCTATTCAAGGTTTTCCGTCGTTAGTATTAATAAAAAACAATGGCGCATACCCCATTGCTATTAACTACACAGATTGGCGGCAAACGCTAAGTGAAATACAAGCTTACTTATAAAATTTACACTTCAAACATTACCCCTGCACTTTAAATTCGGCCAATAAGGCTAATTTATTACCGCTGTCATAAAAGCGACTTTTTTACGCAACACGCTTGTCATTTTTAATCTATACACTTTCGCTCATTGAAACTACCTCGCTTTAAATTGTTTTTTAATAAACAGGCTAAAGCGACTAGCAAATCCGATAATTAACGAACAAAGGTGTATACGATGAAAGGCGTTAAACCATTAATTTTAGCTGGTATTGTAGCCGCAAGTGCAGCAGTCCACGCCAATGATTTAAACACGGTAATTGATAAAAGCAGCGAAATTAATAATTTAGCTGCGCAATCACAAACGAAAATAGACAAGATTGCAGATTCAATGCAAGGGCGTTTACAGCAATTCAAAACCCTAAATAAAGAAATAGATGGTTTAGCCGTTTATAACGCACAGCTTACAAAACAGTTAAATAATCAAATAGAAGAGATGGAATCGCTTAATTTATCGATGGATCAAGTATCGATTATTGAGCGCCAAATAACCCCTTTAATGCTTCGTATGATCACTGGGCTTGAACAGTTTGTTGCCTTAGACGTGCCGTTTTTAAAGCAAGAGCGAAAGCAGCGTCTTGAATCATTAAGTGCAATGATGGAACGCGCTGATATTACATCAAGTGAAAAATTTCGTCGTGTCTTAGAGGCTTATCAAGTTGAGGTTGACTACGGACGCACTATTGAAGCGTATACCGCATTGCTTGATGTGGACAATAAAGAACGTGAAGTCGACTTTCTGCGCATTGGTCGTTTAGAGCTAATTTATCTTACCCGCGATGGTAAACAAGCAGGTAGTTGGGATCAAAAAACACAGTCGTTTGTTGCACTGCCTGATTCAACCATTAGTCAAATTAATAAAGGGCTTCGCATTGCTCGCAAACAACTAGCCCCCGATATGTTAACACTGCCAATTCATGCTGCAGAATAAGAGGTTTACCATGAAATTATTAACGAAAATGACAAAAATGGCCGTGTTTGCAGCCAGCTTAGGTTTTTCAGGTGCGATGTGTGCCGCTGAACCAATGAACTTAGATGCCTTATTAAAAACGTTAGAGCAGGGTAAATCAGCGCAATCAGAACAAAATAAACAACGCGAACAAGAATTTGCAGCACGTCAAAATGAACAAGTGCAAATGCTTAAAAACACCCAAGCTAAACGAAATCAGATGCTTAGCGAGTCAGAGCGTTTAGAAACGCAGTTTGAAGAAAACGAAATTAAATTGGCTAATCTGACCGATACTTTATCAAAGCGTATGGGTTCATTAAAAGAGCTATTTGGTGTGCTACAACAAGTTGCTGGAGATTCTAGCAACAAGTTTGCAACCTCGGTGGTATCGGCTCAGTTACCTGGGCGTAGTACTTTTATGGACGAATTGGCGCAAAAAATGGGTTCTACCTCAAAGCTTGCGTCTATTGAAGATATCGAAAAGGTTTGGTTTGAGCTACAACGCGAAATGACCGAACAAGGAAAAGTAAGCCGCTTCAATACTGATGTAATTGTTGACGGTGGCAATAAAGTACAAAAAGAAGTGGTACGTGTGGGTGCATTTAACCTTATTAGTGACGGTCAGTACCTAGAGTATACGCCTTCTACCAATACCATTAGCCAGCTTACTCGCCAACCAAGTAGCCGCTTTACTGCGACTGCGGCTGATTTGCAGCAAGCAAACACCGGTGTGGTGCCGTTTGCGCTTGACCCAACGGGTGGTTCAATTTTAGGTTTGTTAGTACAAGCCCCTGATACCAGCGAGCAAGTTCATCAAGGTGGTGCAGTTGGTTACGTTATTTTAGGCGTTGGCTTATTAGCGTTATTAATTGCGTTAGAGCGTTTTGTATCGCTCCTGCTGATGGGTGGAAAAATCCGTCGTCAATTAAAAGACGATACAGCCCGTGATGATAACCCGCTAGGGCGCGTCATGAAAGTGAAAGACCAATATCCTAATGTGGCGTACGACACGCTTGAACTTAAGTTAAGCGAAGCCATTTTACGCGAAATGCCAAAAATCACCCGTAATTTAACGCTTATTAAAATTATCTCTGTGGTAGCGCCATTGCTGGGCTTACTCGGTACGGTAACTGGGATGATCAATACCTTCCAAGCAATTACTTTATTCGGCACTGGCGACCCTAAACTAATGGCAGGCGGTATTTCGCAAGCCCTGGTTACTACGGTATTAGGCCTTGTTGTTGCTATCCCTACGGTGTTTTTATACACCTTATTGAATACTCGCTCAAAAAGCTTACTGCTTATTTTACAAGAACAAAGTGCAGGTATTATTGCCGAGCGAAGCGAGAAAGGAGCTTAAACCATGGTGCTATTGATTGATTCAATCAATGCTATCCGTGATTTTCTCGACACGGGTGGCCAAGTTCTCTTGGTCATTGCCGTGTTAATTTTCGCGATGTGGTTATTGATACTCGAGCGATTTATGTACTTTTTTAATGGCTATCGACACTACAAAAAAGACGTTAAAAATACGTGGAAAACTCGTAGTGAACGCAACAGCTGGAATGCAGAGCAAATACGCCAGGCCATGGTGTCACGCGCCAGTATGCGATTAAACGCAAACTTACCACTGATTAATGTGATGGTGGCGCTGTGTCCACTATTAGGTTTACTCGGCACAGTTACAGGGATGATAGAAGTCTTCGATGTAATGGCTATTACAGGAACAGGCAGCGCACGCTCTATGGCATCGGGTGTGTCAAAAGCAACCATACCCACTATGGCAGGTATGGTCGGTGCGTTATCTGGGGTGTTTGCCTCAACCTATTTACAGCGTAAAGCAAAGCGTGAAGTTGAATTGTTGCAAGACACTATGGTGTTGGACCACTAAATAATTATTGAAAAGCGGTGAACATAATCACCGCTTATTCTAGGAGAAGTAAAATGAGAGCCCCATTAGGTAATTTATTCCAAGAAGATGAAGCAGAAGAAATAAACATGACTCCTATGCTGGATGTTGTATTTATTATGCTTATTTTCTTTATTGTTACAGCCTCGTTTGTAAAAGAAGCCGGTATTGATGTAAACCGCCCTGAAGCGGCAACGGCTGTTAAAAAAGAGCGCGCTAACATATTAGTGGCTATTTCAGATCAAGGCGAAATTTGGATCAATAAACGTCAAATTGATGTACGTGCTGTACAAGCTAACATTGAACGCTTAAAAGCTGAAAATCCACAAGGTAGTGTGGTTATTCAGGCCGATAAAAAAGCCACTACAGAAACCTTGATAAAAGTTATGGATGCCTCGCGTGCAGCGGGTGTATTTGATGTTTCAATAGCGGCTCAAGAAGGGTAACGAGTGATGCGTTATGTACTTGCGTTAATTATAGCGGGTGTGGTGACCTTTATGCTGTTTTTAGGTATGCAGGCATTGATCACCGGCGGAGAAGGCGCCATGACGGAGCCTGCAAAAGGGAATGTATTAGATTTTGTCCGTTTGAAAAAAGAAGAAACGGTACAAAAAAAGGAGCGTAAACCACAAAAGCCACCAACACCTAAAGAGCCACCACCGCCAATGGAATCGCCACAAATGCAAAGTAGCGACAACAACGCTGCTAGCAACAACTTTGATTTTGCTGCCAATGTCGATGCTGATGTAAATCTAGCGGGTGGATTAGCGTTAGAAACCAGTGACGGTGAGTATTTACCCATAGTAAAAGTGGCACCGGTATACCCAAGGCGTGCTTTGTCGCGTGGTATTGAAGGGTATGTCATTGTTGAGTTTACAGTGACCAAGCAAGGCACAGTGAAAGAGCCACAAGTTATTAAAGCCGAGCCAGAGTCACTGTTTGATAGAGCAGCGATGGATGCGGCCCTTAAGTTTAAATATAAACCGCGCGTTGTTAATGGCGAAGCTGTTGAAGTAGCCGGTGTGCAAAATAAAATTTCTTTCCAAATTAATGGTTAATTCTATTAAGTAAGCAAAGAGTGAACGTGAGGCAATTATGAAATTAAAACTAACAACCAAGCTATTAAAGCTTAGCATGTTGTGCACTGTTGCAATCAGTGCCGGCGTTGTTACACCAAGTGCATTGAGTGTACTTCCGGGTGTAAATTTGGCGACAGTACAGGCTGCTGAAAAGCAGAAAACAACACGAGTTCCCGCACTGCGTGAAAAGGTATACAGCCAATTAGCTCGCGCCCAAAAACTTGCGGATGATGGCGACAGTAAAGCGGGTTTGGACGCGCTTGACAGTATACAAGCGCGCTCATCAAGTATGAACTCTTATGAAATTGCGATGATGCATAACTTTTATGGGTTTATTTATTACAATGAAAACGACCTTGTAAAAGCGATTGCCTCATTTGAAAAAGTGATTGCAGAAGATGGCATTCCAGAAACACTACGTTTGAGCACGACATTCAGCTTAGCGCAGCTTGCAATGGCTAACAGCGACTATGAAAAGGTGATCGCATTTTTAGATAAATGGGATGCCATTAATACAAAGCCAAAAACTGATGCATATTATTTATTAAGAGCGCAAACCTACTATCAATTAAAAGACTATGAGCAAGGCCTGAGTTACATTACCCAAGCCATTAACTTAAGTGATAGCGAAGGCAAAGTACCCAAAGAAAACTGGCTGGTACTGCAACGTGCTATGTATTACTCACTTAACCAAACGGATAAAGTAGTCAGCGTACTTGAGCGTATGGTAAAGCTATACAACAAACCTGAGTATTGGGTGCAATTAGCCGGTATGTACGGTGAAACTGGGCAAGAAAAACAGCAGCTTAGTGTTTTAGAAGCGGCTTACCAGCAAGGATTTTTAACCTCTAAATCTGACCTAAGACAGCTTGCACAGGTATATTTATACAATCAGCTTGCTTACAAAGCCGCCAGTGTAATGAGTAAGGCAATAGAGCAGGGCATTGCTGAACCAACAGCTAAAAATTATGCCTTTGTAGCCGAGGCCATGGTACAAGCTAAAGAAGATGCTAAGTCGATTCGTTACTTTACCAAAGCTGCAGAGCGCTCAGAGCATGGTAAATACGATCAGCGCTTGGCTGAAGTGTATGTAAACACAGAGCAGTATGACGAAGCTGCCGATGCTGCGCGAATGGCACTGGATAAAGGCGGCCTTGATTTTGAATCAAATGCGTTTGTTGCTTTAGGGATGGCACAATACAATTTACAAAACTTTGATGCGTCTATCCTTGCGTTTGAACAAGCCGAAAAGCACAAAAAATCGCAACGTTTAGCCCAGCAATGGATCAAATATGTAAAACGCGAAAAAGTGCATGCACAAACATTAAAAACAGCACTGCTTTAATTTTTATAGTGCGATTATTAGTTCTTAATTGACGCACTAAAAACCATTTCATAATTGCACTACTCAAACCACACTAACATTTAGTTTGTGTGGTTTTTTTGCGCGCCTTTTAAAGCAACCAATTGATTTTTAATTAATTAACATTGTCATTTTATGTTTATTAAAGTGTAACTTCATTGTCATATCACTCCCGTATTGTACTTCGTATTCGATAACTCAAGTGACCTTAATGCATGAGTATCGTGCCTTAAAGTGACTTAAGTTATTACTTAATGCGCTAACACAATAATTAAATACTTTTACGGAGTGAACAATGAAATTATCTGGCTTATTCAAAATCAGCTTAGTGGCTACAGCAATAACACTGGCTGGTTGTGGTGGTGGAGATATTAACGTTACACCTACGACAGTTGATAACAGTGTAGACAATTCAGTGACTAACCCAGGTGGTGATAATGGTGGCGATACATTAAGTTGCGCCACATACACATTAGATGGAGCTACATTTACAGGTGAAGCAGAAGGCGTAAACTGTTTATACAGCCAAGCATTTGCAAGTAATGCAAAAGAAATTACTAGCTCTTTTGTTATCCCCGCGCTAGATGATGGCGGTGCCCATGTATTTGAAGGTGCTTTATTTATAGGTGACGATGTAGACACATCTACAGGCGCTACTATTGATGTTAATGGCCCAACATTGTCTATTGAAGCAGGCGCTACCATTGCGTTTACCAAGCCAGAGAGTTTTATTCGTATTGCTCGCGGTGCAAATATTGAAGCAATTGGTGAAGTAGATAAGCCAATTATTTTCACAAGTATTAAAGAAGTTGATGGTGATGATTCAACAACCGCTCAAATTGGGGATTGGGGTGGCGTTCAGGTAAATGGACGTGGCCATTCTATTCGTTGTACAGCGACTGCTGCGGCACAAGACATGTGTAACCACTCAGCTGAAGGTATTGTATCTTATTACGGTGGTAATGACCCGCAAGATAGTAGCGGTATATTAAAGCACATTGTTATTAAGTATGCAGGATTTGGCGTTGAAGGTGATGAGCTAAATGGTTTAACACTAAATGCTGTTGGTTCAGGCACAACAATTGATTATGTTCATGTACATAATGGTTTTGATGATGGTATAGAGCTCTTTGGTGGTAGCGTTAATCTTAAACATATTGTTGTTACTGATACTGGTGATGACGGTATTGACTGGGATGAGGGTTGGAAAGGTTACGGACAGTACATTCTTGTACGTTCAAATGAATATGGAAATCATGGATTTGAAACAGATGGCGCAAAAGTAGATCCATTATCTGCAGACGCACAAGATTTAGTAACGACTGTTTCTAACCCAACTATTGCTAATGCAACCGTTGTTACTACTGGTGATCAAGGTGCTGAAGGGCGTCGTACTGGTGCCGGTATGGAAATGAAAGAATGGGGTAAAGCGCAATTAGCTAATATGTTGTTTGTAAACTCATCATCTGTAGATGGTGCTGGCTGTTTTGATTTATATAATGAAAAAGATAAATCAGGAGATGCCGGTGTGCATGCCAATGCAAACAACGGTGATATCGCATTTGTGAGTTCAATATTTGCGTGTGGTAAGAATTTTGAAGACGTAAACACTCCTTTAACAGGTGCGTTAGCAAGCTTTGATATCAATACCTGGTTTACTGGTGGCGAAAATAATCAGCTGATTGGTTTTGCTGATTTTGCAAATGTGCTTGGTGCTGATGGTGTTTCAACTGCAGCAACTATTACAGATTCACAAGGTACTGCGGTAGCTACAACGGCGAAAGACATGAGTGAAGTTGACTCTTTCTTTACTAACGCAGGTTATATTGGTGCACTTAAAGAAGGTGAATCAAGTGAATGGGCTGATTTTGTAGCCGCATCTTTACAACGCGCTAGTAATTAATCTAGACCGGCTCTAATTATAAGGCGCTATGGCGCCTTTTTTAAGGGAATTTTAGGTTTAGAGGATATAAATATGAAACATCAAAAGCAGTTTAAAACTAATCTAATAACGTTATCTCTGCTCTCCCTTTTTTCTTCATTTAATTCTTTCGCTGAACAGGCACAAGAAATAATCAATGAAGAAGCGATAGAAGAAGTTGTTGCAACAGGTACACGCCTTAAAGGCAGTGCTAGTGCGGTAATTGATGAACGTAAAAATCAGGCATTTGTTGCTGATATAATGGGTTCAGAGCAAATATCTAGAACGGGTGATAGCGATGCCGCTTCAGCACTTCGCCGTGTTACAGGCTTATCTTTAGTTAACGATAAGTTTATTTATGTACGCGGTTTAGGTGAGCGTTACTCAAGCGTGCGTTTAAATGGTGCAGTTGTTCCAAGCCCAGATCTGACCAGAAATGTAATACCACTTGATATTTTCCCATCAAGTATTATTGAGTCTTTAGCTGTTCAAAAAGCCTATTCACCTAATATGCCTGCGGCTTTTGGTGGTGGTGACGTTAATATCAGGACGAAAAGCATTCCAAGTGATACTTTATTTAAAGTTGAGATTGGTGCTAGCTATAAAGATACAAACGATGAAGGCTATACATACAATGGCGGCAGTGATGATTGGTTAGGTAAAGACGATGGTACACGCGCCTTACCAGGAGCCGTTAAAACGGCGCTAAATACCTATATCAATGGCTTGTCTGATATCTCATACAGAAATATAAGAGATGTGGAGTCAAGACGTCAGGGGGCTGATATTGGTCAAGCAGCTGCAATAGACTTAAATAAAAGTTTATCAAAAGCACTACCAAGAGATTTTGGCTTAGAAAAAGAAAGCTTAAACCCTGATGCAGGCATTAAGGCTGTTTATGGCGACCGATTTGATAACTTATTTGGCCTAGACGGATCTTTTGGTTTCTTAGCATCAGTTGCTTATGAAAATGAATGGTCTAATGCAGAGAAGTTTAGCGCAGTACTTTCTTCTGTTGACGCATCTGAATCTGAATGTTCAAAAGATGACTTTACTTGTTACTCTGCCACAGAGAAAGAAGTATCAACAAAGCATAATATAAAATTAAATAGCTCTCTAAATTTAGGTTATAAAATTGGCGGCCATGATTTAACAGCCACCTATATGATGCTACGAGATACTGAAGATGAAGCTTCTGTTGCGCTTTATCAAGAGCCTTCAAAGTCATTAAGCATTGATTCTGGGCAATTACAGCGAAGCCACCTAACCTCTTTTGAGGAACGTGAACTTGAAATACTTCAACTTCGTGGAATGCACAATTTAGAGTGGAGTTTTCTTGAAGGTGTGGGTGTAGATTGGCAATACACTGATTCAACAGCGACGACGAGTATACCTGGCGAGCTTGAAGTAACGGTGCGTGATGAGTACGCCGATGGCGAATATCAACGTACTTTTTATAATGGCAGTTTAGGTGGCAATCCTTATTTGTATCGATTTGTTGAGCTAGAAGACGATGTAGAAAACTGGGGCGTTAATGTTAACAAAGTTTTTTACTTTGATAACGCCGAAGTTGAAATCGCGGGCGGCGGCTATTTTGTTGAAAAAACGCGTGATTACCGCACAGACTTTTTTAACTATCGCTTCAGCCAAACACAGTCTTTAGATTTAGCACAAAGTGAAGAAGAAGCACTGTCAATTGGTAGTTTCTTTGCTAATGATGCTGTGATCGATTCAACGGATGTAGAGTTATTGTTTCAAGAACCTACAGCCGATGATTACCTAGCAGCGCAAATGATTGATGCTTATTACGGCTCTTTTGATATCACTTTTGCTCAAGATTGGCGTTTAAGTGGTGGTGTGCGTTACGAGGACTTCCGTCAAGTTGCTCTCGCTTTTTCTCGCTCAACATTCGATCCTGCTTTATTGGCAGATAAATTAAGTGCAGATGCGATAAAACAAGCAAGTGTGATGGAAGATGAGTATTTTACTTCATTATCTATGACATATAGTCAGCAGTCGTACCAAGTTCGTTTTGGCTATGGCAGCACGGTTGTTCGTCCTGATTTGCGTGAGCTAAGCCCTGTTCAATTCCAAGATCCGTTGACTGGTTATCGAACGCTTGGTAATCCATTCTTAGAATCTAGTTACTTAGATAACTTTGATGCACGTATCGAATTTTATATGGACAATGGTGATAACTACTCAGTTGGCGCATTCTATAAAGATATAGATAACCCAATCGAAGCATTATTAACCGAAAGTGACGGTCGTTTTACTCTGCAGTTTGACAATGCAGATACAGCTTATGTTTACGGTATAGAAGCTGAATGGTTAACTGAGTTGCATAGTGATTTATTGGGTGGTGCTTTTTTTACTTCTGGTAATTTAACGGTTAGTGATTCAGAAGTTGAAATTGCAGAAGAACAGCGCGCCGACCTAACAAATCTAAAGCGACGTATGACTGGCCACTCAAAGTATGTTGCCAACCTACAATTGAATTACGATTCGCATGATGGCATGCATCAAGCTTCATTTATTTATAACGTATTTGGTGACCGTATTTTAGCTGCGGGTGTTAACAACTTTGATGACGCTTACGAACAACCTTTAAACTCGTTAGACATGGTTTATAGTTACTACCCAACGTTTAATACCACATTAACACTTAAAGTGAAGAATATGTTGGGACAAAACTTTGAAGTAGAACAAAATGATGTGTTAATTCGTTCTCAAGAAACGCCTAGAGAACTGAGTGTCAGCTTTAGTTACGAGTTTTAAGTAAAAGCCCAAGGATAGGATTTATAACAACGCCTAACTACTTATTAGCCCTGTATTTTGTACAGGGCTTTTTTATGTGTATGAAAAATATTTAAGTTACAGTTTATTGACTAGTTTTAGTGTGCTGGCGGTGTTAGCTTAGGGCTGTAAAAATTAAATCTCACGCAATGAATTTTTAATTTTTAATGTATAGGCTCCTTTTATGAATCAAACAGTGGAACAAACAATGAAAAAAGTAGGATTAGTCGGTTGGCGCGGCATGGTGGGCTCGGTGTTACTTGAGCGAATGGAACAACAACATGATTTTGCTCATATCGACACCACCTTTTTCACCACCTCACAAGCAGGTCAGCTTGGCCCTGAGTTAGCAGGTCCAGCTAAACCGCTTTTAGATGCTAGTGATATTTCTGAACTTGCAAAAATGGACATTATTGTTACCTGTCAGGGTGGCGATTATACCAATGCGGTGTACCCAAAATTACGTGAATCGGGTTGGGATGGCTATTGGATAGATGCAGCCTCTGCGCTGCGTATGAGCGACGACAGTATTATCGTACTTGACCCTGTTAACAAAGATGTCATTGAACAAGGGCTTGAGCAAGGCGTTAAAACCTTTGTAGGTGGTAACTGCACGGTTTCACTTATGCTACTAGCACTGGGCGGTTTATTTGAGCAGGACCTAATTGAATGGGTAAGCCCAATGACTTACCAAGCAGCATCGGGCGCCGGTGCACGCAATATGAAAGAACTCATATCTCAAATGGGTGCTATTCATGCAAGTGTCGCGCAGCAATTAGATAATCCAAGTTCAGCTATTTTAGAAATTGATAAAATAGTCAGCGAAAAAATGGCATCTAGTGATTTGCCACAAGACCAATTTGGTGTGCCACTGGCGGGTAGCTTAATCCCATGGATTGATGTGCCTATGCCAAGCGGTCAATCAAAAGAAGAATGGAAAGCGCAAGTAGAAGCCAACAAAATTTTAGGCTCATCTAAACAGCCTGTGCCTATAGATGGTTTATGTGTACGTATTGGTGCAATGCGCTGTCATAGCCAAGCGATGACCATTAAACTACGTGAAGATATTAGTGTAGAAAAAATAGAAGAAATTTTAGCCTCGCACAATGAGTGGGTTAAAGTTATTCCTAATCAGCGCGACATTACCAGTACCGACTTAACTCCAGTTAAAGTAACCGGTACGCTGAGTATTCCTGTTGGCCGTATTCGTAAACTCGCTATGGGGCCAAAATACATTAGCGCCTTTACCGTGGGCGATCAGCTTTTATGGGGTGCTGCGGAGCCACTTCGCCGGATGTTACGAATTATTGTAGACGGTGAGTAATTTTCTAGCTCATCAAGTTAAAGGGTTAGCTAATTGCTAACCTTTTTATTGCCTCTTCGAAACATTCTCATATTATTTCTTGCTCAACCCCTTTAGCCACACTATATTCTTAAGAGTGTTTTTAGAGGTTAACTTCATGAATATATCAAAAAAATTAAAGCTCTCCTTTGCATCTGCAATTGCCTTGCCGTTATTAATTATAGCTGCTTTAGTTATTTCCCAAACCAGAGAGCAAGCACTTGATAATTTTTCTCAGTTAAGTGAACGTGAAGCCCGCCAAGTTGATAATGCAATTACTATGTTTTTTTCTGAAATTGCTAAAAACGTGGACTACTTAGCCTCCCACCAAACGATTAAAAATGCCCGTGAAAACATAAAAACGCATATGAATGTTGGCACTAAGGTAATGCTTGATCACCCTAACCAAAGTCCGACGGAGCAAGCTGCTTACAGTTTATTTAATCATTTTGGTGAGACTCACCCTGGGCTTGCTTATATTTACATGGGGAATGAACAAGGTGGTTATATTCAATGGCCAATGGGAAACGTAAACGCCAATTATGATCCTCGTCAGCGCCCATGGTACAAAACAGCTAAACAAGCGAACGGTAAAACAACCCGTACTAATGCGTATTACTGGGCTGCTGATGATTTAGTGATTGTGTCCACGGTTAAAGCTATTATTGATAACGGTGAATTAATTGGTGCTCAAGGGATGGATGTTTCATTGGGCGGGCTTACCGATATTATTGCCGATATTAAATTAGGCGAAACAGGTTACTTAATGTTGATTGAAGACAGTGGCAGTGTGCTGGTGGATGTGAAACACCCAGATTACCGATTCAAAAACCTAGCAGATATTGAGGGGGCTAAATACGCCGATTTAGCTAAAAATAGCAAAGGCCTGTTTGATGTAGATATTGATGGAAAACAGTATATGGCCAATATTTATACGTCTCCCATTTTAGGTTGGAAGTTTATTGGGGTGGTAGAAAAGTCTGAGGTAATGAGTGCGGCCAATGCGATGGCGTACACCATTTTAATTATTAGCGCGATATTAATTGCCGTATTTGTTGCGATAGCGAGTTATATTTCTAAACTTATTTCAGCTCCAATTGTTGAGGTGAGCGATGGTTTAACTGAAATATCGCAAGGCGGCGGTGATTTAACCCAGCGCTTAACAATAAAAACCAAAGATGAAACCGCTAAACTGGCCACCAGCTTTAACTTATTTTTAAATTTGATCAGTGAGCTGGTGAATCAAATTAATGAATGCGCACAAAATGTTAGTAAAACCTCATCGCAAACATCATCACAAGCAGCTCAACTAACAAGCTCTACTAGCCAACAACAACAAGCTTTAGAAATGGCGGCAACGGCTATTAATGAAATGGCTGCCACTGCTAATGAAGTGTCGAGTAGTTGTGCGAATGCGGCCGATTTGGCGGTTCAAACACAACAAGCATCAGATTTAGGGCAATCGGTTATTACACAAACCGTAGAAAGTGTGGTGCAGCTCTGTGATGTAATAAATAATGCCTCAGCAGACATTACTCAACTTGATACTGAAAGTGAAAATATTATGTCGATTTTGAGCGTTATTCGTGGCATTTCAGAGCAAACCAATTTATTAGCATTGAATGCTGCAATTGAAGCTGCGCGAGCTGGTGAGCATGGGCGTGGTTTTGCAGTGGTTGCTGATGAAGTTCGTGCGTTATCGCAGCGTACTGCAGAGTCGACCGAAGAAGTAGCATCGCAGCTTGATAAGTTACGCACGATGTCTTCTAAAGTCTCTAAAGACATGGAACGCAGCATAGAAACCACCAATAAAACTGTAGAACTTGCGCATTCTGCGCAACAACAGTTTAGTGAGATCACGGCATCTATTGTTAATATTAGTGATTTAAATACGCAAATAGCCACCGCTGCTGAAGAGCAGCAACACGTCGCTGAAGACATCAATCGAAATGTGACAGAAATTAAAAATTCGGCTGATGAGGTGAGTGATATTGCTGTTAGCACCAGTGAGAATGGCAATGAAATGAGTCGTCTTTCATCGATATTAACTGATTTAGTAGGTAAGTTTAAAGTATAAACAATAGGGCAAGTGCATACTTGCCCTATTTAATCTGCTACTTATTTTTGAGTAATTGTTTTAACTCTGCCAGTTGTGCTTTCAATTCGTTTACTTGGCCTTGGGTTGCGGGCAGTGAGTCTGTATCGGCTTGCTCTTCTCGGGCATTGCGATGCTCCTCACTCATTACTTCTAAAATAGCCCCCACCATCATATTTAAGAATACAAATGCAGTTAAAAAGATAAAGGTTAAGTAAAAAATCCAACTTAATTTGTATACCGCCATGGTTTCGTACATCACGTATGTTTTATATGCGTTGTTTTTTGTTGACGTAACAGTGGGGTCATTTCTAATCTCTTTTATTTTCTATACTCAAACACAAAAGATTACCAAACCTGCCTTGTCAACTTTACTTTTTGTTGACGAGTCATCTAATAGTGATGAAAACCAAATACCCATGAAGGTATTTTGTTGACAAAATATCAGTCTTAATACTTCTGAACGCTTGTATCAAATAACCAACCTTTAAACAAAAAACTAAGTTAGTTTAATATTGAGGATAACTTCACTCTTTCAATGAAAACATCACTTTCTCCAGATTGAATAATAATACTTGCTAGTATTTGAGCGGTATAAAATGAATATCCATCTTCACCATGAACTGAAAGGTGATAACACGAACCAGATTCTTGAGGCCAAATCCAATACTTCCCACAATCAGATAAAGCGGGAGGCTTATTATTACCAGAGCTAAGTCGCCACGAGTCGGCGTCTAGGTAGCCACCGCGCCAACTTGCAAAGATTTTAAAAAACACATCGCCTTCATTAGTAAATTTTAAAATTACCCAGCCGTGAGGTTTGTGAATCATAAATACACCAATTTTTCTAAAATACTTCAGAGCTAAGCTGGTTGAGTTTTGTCATTGATTGCTCTGAAATGATCAGTTGATCGAAGCCGTCAATTTCAAGCTCTTTGTGGTTAAACTTACCAAATATCCCCATGATCTTATCGGTTGATATGGCTATTTCACTTGGTAGAAGATCTGTAAAAGAGGTTGGGCTTTCCTCGGTATGCATTAATGTATCTCCAATACTTATAATTGCTTTAGCTGCTTCTATATCAGTAGAGATTTCATCATCAATATCTATATCATCATCTAAGGCATGATGAGCCTCGGTAGTTATCTCTTCATCCATCTGAGCGAATTTTACTTTTGCTAACCCATCAGGGATGTCCTGGGCTACTCGATAAGCATACTCAATAAGCTTTGGTTCGGCTGGCATAAACAAAAATGCCTGTTGGTTAGGTGCATTGGTAATGCGTAGCAAGCGTCCCATTACTTGTCGGTAATTCATTTCTGTTTTTACGTTAGACAAATAGCAGCATACCTGAAGGCGCGGTATGTTCGTGCCTTCTGAGATCATTCCAACACTGATGATCCATTTATCTTGGCTAAACCTGAAAGATCGAATGAGATCATTTGCATTACCTTCATCGCTAGTAACAACAAGTGCGCTTTCTCCAATAGTCTGCTTTAAAATTAGCTGTATCTGCCATGCATGAGCAATGGAGGAGGCAACGATTAACCCACCTGCTTCTTTATTTATGGCTCGAAGCTCATTTAGCCTATGACTAGAGTGAATTAGTAGTTGCTCTATCACGCTCGTGTTTGTCACAATCTCAGAATATGGAATAATTGATTGTGATAGCAGGTCAATAAAGCTAGTGAAGTGACTCGTTTCATCACCCTCAACAACAGTAATCTGGTCATTATCTAATGCGACTACTTGTGGTATTCGGCATACATTGTCAGCAATCGCTTGTTTTAAGCCATATACGTAATCACATTGTATTTGCTCTGACTCATTACAGTATTCCGCAAGTGCGATTGGTAGCGCATCAGATCGCCACGGGGTGCCAGTTAATGCGATTGTGAAAGCCGCTTTTTCTTTAATAGTTGTTATTATCGGCTTACCCCAAGCGTTAGCATCTTTTATATTTGAACCAGCACAGTGGTGGATCTCATCAAAGATCACAAACACGCGATATTTTTCAAATAAGCGCCAGACCTTATTGTCTAGTGTGCCCAATGCCTGATAAGTAAATGAATTGCCTAACGCGCCAATGGTGCCGTCAAAATGTGCGTCGAATTTTTCACCTAACGCTTCACTAAAGTCATGCGCGACGATTGATGAAGGAGAAAAGCAAAGTACAAGATCAATGTCACCTTGGTCATACATCAATTTAGCTAATACAGAGGCCATCACTGTTTTGCCAGCACCAGGTGTAGCAAGTGCTAAAAAGTGCTTCTTTGACTTATATTTAGAAATTGCAGAGTGAATGCATTCTGACTGCCAATTCCTTAGTTTCATTTATTACTTCTCTTTTGTTGATTTAATAAGTTCGTTCAACACTGAAATCTTTCCTTTTAAGATATGGTTGTTTTCCTGAACTGCCATGTAGCGTTGCTTTAATGCGACATATCTTTCAGGGTAAATATCTTTAAGCGCAATATATTCATTAACAGCACCTAAACCTTCAAGAAGCTCAGAATTATACTGATTCAAGCGGTTAGCTAACGTTTTAAAATAGTTTGACTCATCAGCATCGCTTAAATTTATAATCTCTTTAGACCTAATTAAATCTTTTAGATAATAATGATTAAATTGTTCAGTTTTTATATAACGAGTAACCCCTTTCTTAGCTGATGTTCTCTTTTTCAACCAACCTTTTTTAACTAATTTTAAAAGCTCTTCATATACAAAACGTCGCACAGAAGCAGGATCTAACCCCTCATCCCTTTTGATAGAAAGATAAGCAGTTCTAATCTCGACAGCCGAGAAATGATCTATGTTTTTTAAAACTAAAATCTGATTAAAGGTTGAGCTATCCATTATTTAATCCAATTCAAGCACCTAAATTTAGAGTATACACCACTCAATGAGGAGTATACACAACATAGTGTGGAGTATACGCTATACATTTACAGTTAACAACGTGGGAACATATATCCTTTTACTTGAAGGAAACCACAAGTGAGTGACGAAAATTTTGATAATGATTTAGCTATTCAATTTGGAAGAAATTTAAGAGCAGCCAGAGCTAAAATAGGTATGAAACAAGAAGACCTTTGCGGTAAAGCTAATCTCGATAGAAGTTACTTAAGTAAAATAGAAAGCGGCTCTTATAAAATCACACTTGCTAAAGTCTATGCGTTAGCCGCTGCACTTGAATGCCCACTCTCAGAAATACTTCCAGAAGTTAATGGCGTAAAAATTAAATAACTTTTATGCAGTGACTAAAATTCATATTTCAATGTTGTCCTCACGCTTTGAGTTTTGATACTACCTAAAATGAACCACTAATCATCATTATTCATTATTCATTATTCACTATTCACTCAATCAGAAATGCATAGTCCGGCTAATTGAACC
Organism: Pseudoalteromonas sp. US3C1013; assembly: GCF_048401115.1. Classification (GTDB taxonomy): domain Bacteria; phylum Pseudomonadota; class Gammaproteobacteria; order Enterobacterales; family Alteromonadaceae; genus Pseudoalteromonas; species Pseudoalteromonas undina. The sequence goes on from NZ_CP183076.1 coordinate 737,523, forward strand.
ATCAGATCTTCCGTATCTGTAACAGCGAAACGTTTTAGTTGGAACCCTCAAACCAAAGTAGTTGGAACACTGATTGAAAATTAAAAAAAGACAATTATTTTACCTTTCTAGATCATCAAGAAAAAATTCAATTACAGGTATTTACTTGTTAAACGTAAGTAAGAAACTGTGACTAACAGCAATGCCTAAATAAGGAATTGCCTTTTGTCTGCGTATGTCCGAGTGTTATTCAGTTTTTTTTTAACAGCCAAATAAGGTTTCGTACTTTTAATCCTTTGTTTAATCGGCCATTTTGGGATGTGTTCAATGGGATACGCAGAGGGGAACTCATAAAACTCAATTTAGACAATGTTGACTTTCAGAACGAGCTAATTCGAGTACATGGCAAAGGGAAGCGAGAAAGGCTAATACCCATCAGTAAACGGGCATTGGAGTGGCTAGTTCTATAATTGGCAAGATTAGGCCAATGTTCGCCTTTATTGGCTCTGGTAACTCGTTGTTTCTTGCCAACAATGGTAAACGTTATAAACTAGGCAAACTTTCTGATATGGCATCTCAATACGTCAAGTTAGCTGGCATCGAACGCCCTAGAGCTTGTCACCTGTATCGACACTCAACAGTAACCGAGATGCTTGAAAATGATGCAGACCTAAGACATGTCCAAGAATTACTTGGACACGCCGACATATCCACCACCCAAATATATACCCATGTTAGCAGAGCAAAATTGAGTGCGGTGTATTTTGATATCCACCCATCTGCACAAAGCGATAGTGGCTTATTTGATTAATTACTGTAGAGAAACTATGGCCTTATACCCTAAATTCCTTGTATAGGTTTTCTGGGACGAAGTATAAACTGCCCTTAGTTCTTGTTATTGCTACATATAGTTTATTCTTCGTTTGCTGTGGTAGTTCTGGTAAAGCACCTTCCCGAAACCTTTTTAAAGTGGTCGGGTTTAAAACAACGCATACATCGTTGTAACAATCTTGTCCCTTTGTTGCACCCCAATTATTAGTCACGCCAGGGTAGCGATTGCTCGACTGATAAAATAACTTAATTGTATCGTTGCAATTAAATATATGATTTGCTTTATCTTTGCACTCAACGAACTCTATAGGTGTATTGTCGGTTCGATTTGACCCAATAACTATACCCACATCGTTCGAAACAAATTGGCATACGGTAGGGCTACACCTGAAGCTATTAGATAACAGCTCTTCATCAACCACTAGACCAGCAGCTTCGAACTTACCCTTATATTTTTGATAGTCTTTGTGCAAATTAGCATTAACATTACCATCTCTGCTTGTGTCAAAAGTATGTTGGAAATAGTCCCCGACCATTAGAATATCTGTTCTTGCAGAGGCAAGTGAACAAAGAAGGTTAAAATCATGACCACCAAAATCTTGAACTTCGTCAATGCATACAAGGTCAAAATACTTTTCGAGCCGCTCGATAACTTCTTCTATAACCCCATGAAACTCAAGATATTTGGCTATTCTGTTGTGATACAACCTTTTGTGTCTATCAATATAAAATTTAGGATTAGTTCTTGCTAGTCGGAGAGTGAAGGCCGGAGGTACATCCCAGTTTATTCCTTTTGCCTTATTCTCTAAACCTAGTATAGGTTTTACACAAAACTTATAGAGAAAAGTGAAATAGGAGTAAATCTTCACCCCTGATGGTATTTTACCGAACTTTTTAATAACCCTGTTTTTTAAGTTGGCTAAGTTATTGTCAGTATATGTGATGAGCAATACTCTAGAGTCAATTTCTATACTGTTTATGATATGACTGGTTTTGCCAGAACCTGCAACTGCAAATATTACTCTCTTATCCATTGCAGAGCCTCTGTAATATATTCAGGTGACTGGATTTGTTCAGACTTTTTATCTAGTAGTTCGTATGCGCAGTCAGCCTTGTTTTTTAGCATATAATCCTGAACTGATAGTGTTCTCCTGCCTGGTGCGAATAACTCTTCGCAAACAGCAGTGTTTAACTCATAGAAGCAAATTTCAAATGTGGAATTACTATTATTTGTGTCAAAGAAGATCTTAATGTTGTCAGCAGTGTAATCTGCATAATTCTCAATGCAATTAACTTGTGCGTCCCCATCGTTATCCCTGATCACAGCAGTTTTAATATTCAGTAGCATGGCTAAATCTAAATAGCGTTTAAAACTAGTGCCACCAACAGATATGACATGCACGTCATCTGCTTCCAATGAAGAGCCTGTTACAATGCTATAAATTGCATCAATCAAAATATACTCGGCATCACCTTCAACAAGTATAACTTTGGACGACAATATGAATTCTAATATGTTGTTGTCAGGTGCTTTCATAAAAAATTTAGCCGTATCAGCAGGTAAATCTTTTAACAGGACAGGTCTTTGTGATGTGCTATTAAGTAGAATCGATTTTCGAAGGTCTAGCCTTGAAGTAATTAGATTGCTATGGGTTGCGATGAATATTTGTTTTGCTTGTGATTCTGCTATTCTGGTCACTAACTTTTTCATATTGGTGTGGCTAAGGTGGTTCTCTGGCTCTTCAAGTAGCAGAGTATCAATGTCTAGCTCAACCCCGTAGCGTTTTAGTGCGAACTCAGTCTTAATAAAACATTGACGACCCTTACCCCTATTTTCTAATGGGACATCATCTTCCGTAATTATGACGTCTGTTTCTAGATTTGCTCGTGAGTTAGAGCGGATAGCAAACTGATAATCATTTAATTGGTCATTTATACCTTTAAGATGTTCATCCTTAAAGTCTGATTTTTGCTGCCGATATAGGTTTCTTAAGTTGATTCGTTCAGGGTGTTCTAAGACCGATTCGTATACTGTTTTTATATACTCTCTTGTAGCATATTCACTATTTATTTGTGAGCTATCTAATGATAAGTGTTTGATAAATTTACGGTAGCCAGTATAAGACTCACCTGCGAATGTAGTGAATTTAACTGAATAATATTCGTAAGGAAAATTATCTGAATCCTGAGCCAGCACTTGTTGCATTTCAGCAAGTAAATCTTCATTTGGCTCACAGATTAGTCGAAGGCCATCAGATGCTGTTCCATCAGAGTTATTTTTCCCGTGAATGTCTGGGTTATGTTGTTCGGACAGGTAAAGTTCGACTATAACGACAGGAAGATTAGCAACGCTTTTATCCCCAGCTAGAAACTGATTGGTAATGTTCTTATTGAAAATACTCTCTAGCCCAATTACGTCTACTTTATTTCTACTCCCACTAATAACCAACTCGATAGCTGTCAGCAGCGTACTTTTCCCTGCTTCATTATCACCAATGAGAACGTTTAAATCTTCAGTAAACTCAACTTCAAACTCACGAAACCTTTTAAAATTGAATAGTTTTATCTTCTGTATACTTTTCACAAACCAACTCCCTGTAAGCTTAATGTCTAAACGTACTTTATCATTGTTATTAATAACCAGATAGTTAAAGCTAGGCTTGTTGGATCGTATATGTAACTAATGTATATGCAGGCACGAAACTATGATCCAGTTGGATTTACTAATGTACATAACTTTAATAGATATGCATACGCTAATAATCCGTATAAATACATAGACCCCGATGGTAGAGAAGTACGAGCTGTATCCAACAATGCAACTGGTAAATTGGGTATGAGGGATAGGGATACCAAAGAAAGAATTGTTATAAATGCTGAGTCAGGTGGCAAACCTTTTGGTGCGCCAATAGAGCCTGGTATATATGATATTTTCATACACCAAGAGATGGTTTTATAGGCTTGAGCCTCGTGATGCAACTTATGGCGATGACACTCATGATGCAACTGGTAGAGACTTATTCAGGTTGCATAAACAAGGATGTACAATAGGGTGTATTGCGGCTGAAAGTGAAGAGGGCAGGTCTAGTGTTGAAAGTAAGTTAGAACAAACACAAACTTCTGAAGTTACTGTTGATAGTGAATCAAGAAATCCTTTCTCCGATAAAACAGAATCGTCAACAAGGTTTGGGCAATTAAAAGTTGTTAATGTGTCTGGCCGTATAGAATCCAAAAAGCTCAAAGAACAGGATAATAGATAAAAAATGCAAAAGCTTATTTTACTAGTGGTTTTTATCGGTACGATATGTTCTGTGGGTTACTTTTCATTAGAATCTATAGACATGTCCGAGATGCTATAAAAAAATTGAGAGTATGGTCAGCTATTATTTCTTCAGATTAGCACTATTAGAAGTGTTGTTTCCTTGATATTAGTTACTTTAAGCGCTGGTTATTTTCTTAAATCGAAATTAAAAAAGGCTCTGATGGGAATAAACTTGGCCCTTCTATTTGCATGGGGATTATTGCTAAGCTTTCAAATTATCGGGGTTATAAATTAATCGCTTATTTGAAGCTGAAGCCTCGCTAATGCGGGGCTTATTATGCTTCGATCTCAAGGTAAACAATAATTTTTTCTTTAGATACGGACGGACTCATAGTGGGCAGATATGCTGTTGGAAAACTTAAATAAGGAAACATAAAAATGACATTACCAAAAAACACCCCGACAGATTTTTGCAAAGCTTTTATTCAACGAGAGCTGAAAAGTTATCAAGGTGAACAACCTATTTGGATGAGTTACTGGCCTATCTTGGAGCGAATGATTGAACGTGCAGAAGAGTTAAAAAGTCCATTTAGCGAGTTAATTGATAGATTTGGTTACGCTGATAAATTTGAAGGTTATCCTCCTGAGAATTCTTACATCTGGTTAATACTTGAGCATATTTGGTTTAGTGCAGATTTCAATAAAAATGATGTTATGAAAGCTCGAAGTGAATTTAAGGAGCTAAATGAGCTTGGGGAAGATATTGTTGAATTAGCATCTGAGCTAGCATCTAAGCTCCGTAAACGAGCAGAACTTTTCGAAACTAGTGGCTTTTCCAAGCCAGAGTATCAGTTTATTGACGGCTTATTTGATATGGCTAGCGAGGGCAATTATTTATATGAATCTCACGTATCAGAAAAACTAAAATCACTGACTTATCAATACGACCTGAAATACTGGCCGAGTTTGGCCGACTTGGTATCAGCTATAGGACAGTTCGAAGAAGCGCAACCTTATCCCACGCATTGTCAATTTCCAGAGCATGTAATTAATGGGCGGCAGTCTGACTTTAAAGACTACGTAATCGCTTTTGACGAAAAGTTTGATGATATAAATGATTTACCAACTAACTTTCGATTTAGTAATGAAGCAATGGCAGATATTATTAACGTTGTCCTCGATTTACCAGACACCAAAATTGCAACAGGTGAAGCAATTAGAGTTATAAGAAATCGCTACAGCAACAAAGCCAGATGAAAAAAGCAAAGAAATATGTTTTTGGAGGTAGTTAAACAATAGCTCTACTGCCTTAACTCCAGAATTGCTGCTCTTAATTGGCAAGTTCATTAATACAGCTTCCCAATTAGGATACTCTTTATGTCCAAAGTGAATGAGTTGCCCTTCAAAGAATTCTTGGCCTCTACGCGCTGGCGTGGTCGTCAATCAATATATTGCCTTTCAGTAAACCTTTGTGACTGCAAATGATTAGGTTGTGGGTCATTTCGTAACCGAATTTATCTTCGACCCAAAGCCTTTTTTCTGTATACGACAAAGGATTTTTCGTTGATGGTGCGGTAAGTATGTAGACTTCAACATTCGTTTTTTTCCTTAGCTGTTCTTCTGCTGCTAAAGCGCCATCCATTGGTTCTAAGCTTCGAAAAAAGCCAGGTACACTTTGCGGGAAAGGATTGTCAGGATTTTTATGTTTGTGCTCTTTGATTTTTGAAGAGTAATCACACAGCACATCGTCCATATCGATGTAAATTGTCAGCATGTCGTTTCCACCGAAATTATTGAAGGCCCCAAATTATGGGCAAACAGTTTACTTGAACGATAGCTTTTTTCGCGTGATTATCATTAGAGAGGTCGAAGTAGGTCTACTTAGCTTGATAACGTGATGCTTTTTTCAATTGCAATATTAACCCTACGGGCAAGAAAGAATGATCGAATATGGAAGCTGAGTTCAATTAGTGATTATTCACAATAGTGAAAAATAGCACTATTAATAACAAATATCCGACACAATAATGAAAAAAAGCAATATTATGTTGAAGCAGTAAAATTAAAGCTCCCTATGTTTATCCGCAAAAAATACGCCTGTGCAATGCGATACAGGTTTATTTTCACCTCTTTTTACCTAGATAACAAACAACTATAAAGTTTTTTCCTTTAATATCAATTCGTTATACGTCCCACTTTTACGCTCAGAACAGCCCAGCATCAAGGGTTGTTCCAGTCTCATTATCCGCTTGGTTCAGATGAAAATTATTGGTGGTTCGAATAAAAATGCGCAATTGTTCAGGTAGACCGGAATATGCAACAAAAATCCTTAGAAATTAATATCAAACTAAATAAATTAATAGTTAAAGCTTAATCCATAAGAAATTCAGCCCTTTTCAAAAACAGCAAATAATTGCACCATCGAAAAGATGCAAAATAAGTATTGACTAAATAATCATCTGTCGCTATCTTTAATGCATCATTTATATGGTGCAATTAACAGTGAATAAAACATTATCTGATATTGCGATTGTCAAAGCTGGCCACCCTTTTAGGGGAAAGATACCTGAAGATAAGGAAGGTAACGCTCATGCGGTGCAGATCAGGGATATTGATAACGATGGAATCATACAGTGGCATCAACTCATTCGCACAAATATTACAGGGCGTAAAACACCTGATTGGTTACAAAAAGGCGATGTGCTGTTTGCGGCTCGTGGTGGTCGTAACTTAGCAGGTTGTGTTGGCGAGATTGATAAACCAACGGTTTGTGCCCCACATTATTTTTTAATTCAAGTAACCGATAAATCAGTGTTACCTGAATTTGTAGCTTGGCAGCTAAACCAAGATGGTGCCCAGCGGTACTTTGCAAACTCTGCTGAGGGAAGCGCACAAACGAGCATTAGACGAGCTGTATTAGAAGCAACTTCGCTTGTTATTCCAACTCTCGAAAAGCAGCAAGCTATCGTCGAGTTTGATAACAAAGTTAAACAGGAAAAACGCATTCTAAGTGCTCTAATTGAGAACAGAGCAAAACAAATGCAAGGCATCGCTAAAGAAATATTAGGCTCTGAAAATCAGGGCTAAAAAGAATTTAAATTAAGGACTCAAAAGATGGTAACAACACAAATTAACCAAGACGCTATTAATAAGGCGGTATGGAATGCCTGCGATACCTTTAGAGGAACAGTAGACCCTTCTATATATAAAGATTTTATCTTAACCATGTTGTTCTTAAAGTACATCTCTGATGTATACCAAGATGAATACGACAAGCTTGTAGAGCAATATGGAGACAACCCTGAACTAATTCACGCAATGATGGCAAAGCAACGCTTTGTATTACCTACAGGTGCTAGTTTTTGGGATCTATACGAGAAACGTCATGAAGCAGGTAACGGCCAACGTATTGACCAAGCACTACATGCCATAGAAGAAGCGAACGGTACTAAACTGAAAAACGTGTTCCAAGATATCAGTTTTAATACTGACAAGCTAGGTCAAGAGAAGCAAAAGAACGATATTCTTCGTCATATTTTAGAGGACTTTGGTAAAGACATTCTTAACTTACGCCCAAGTCGCGTTGGCTCGTTAGACATCATTGGTAATGCCTACGAATACCTTATTAAGCACTTTGCCGCAAGTAGCGGTAAGTCAGCAGGTGAATTTTATACGCCACCGGAAGTTTCAGATTTGCTTGCCACCATTTTAGAACCAGCAGAAGGCGACCAAATATGTGATCCTGCATGTGGATCAGGCTCACTATTAATGAAATGTGGCGCTATGGTGCGCAAGAATTCAGGTTCTAAAAAGTATGCTTTATTCGGGCAAGAGGCGATTGGCTCTACCTGGGCACTTGCTAAAATGAATATGTTCCTACACGGCGAAGACAACCACCGTATTGAATGGGGCGATACCATTCGCCACCCTATGCTTCTAGATAAAGAAGGTACAGGTTTACTTCACTTCGACATTGTTACTGCAAACCCTCCATTCTCACTCGATAAATGGGGTTTTGAAGGTGCAGCTAATGACGAGTTTGGCCGTTTTCGCCGCGGTGTGCCGCCTAAAACCAAAGGGGACTACGCGTTTATCAGCCATATGATTGAAACTCTTAAACCAGAGTCAGGGCGCATGGGGGTGGTAGTGCCTCATGGTGTACTTTTCCGAGCATCATCTGAAGGCAAAATCCGTACACAGCTTATTGAAGAAAACTTACTCGATGCTGTAATTGGCTTACCGGAAAAACTCTTCTTCGGTACAGGTATTCCAGCAGCCATTCTTATTTTCAAGAAAAACAAAACTGATAAAAACGTCATGTTTATTGATGCCAGCCGAGAATTTAAATCAGGAAAAAACCAAAACCAGTTAACCTCTGAGAACATTCAAAAAATTATCTACACTTATAAAATTCGCGAAACTGTTGATAAATATGCATACCTGGCAAGTTTAAATGAGATAAAAGAAAACGACTTTAACCTTAATATTCCTCGCTATGTAGATACCTTTGAAGAAGAAGCTGAGATTGATTTAGTGGCGGTTCGCACTGAACGCGTTGAGCTTCAGACTGAATTAAAGTCTTTAGAAGTAAAGATGGAAAACTACTTAAAGGAGTTGGGTTATGGTGCCTAATGGCTGGAAATTGACTTCTTTAGGGGAAGTATGTTCAGGTAATCTACAGACAGGCCCCTTTGGAAGTCAGTTACATGCACATGAATACACTGAAGAGGGCATACCTGTTTTAATGCCGAAGGACTTGATTAGTCAAAGAGCTGATTACAAGTCGGCTGCGAAAATACCTGCTAATAGAGCTGCTGATTTATCAAAGCACTTTTTAAAGAGCGGAGATATTTTATTTAGCCGTCGTGGTGATGTCAGTCGATTTGCGCTGATTGAAGAAGGTGATGAAGTTGGAATATGTGGAACAGGGTGCTTAAAAGCAACACCAAACTCAGAGCATTCATCCTTATTCTTGTCCTACTTCTTACAAAAGAATGCGGTAAAACGGTGGCTTGAACAGAACGCTGTTGGACAAACTATGCCCAACATGAACACCGCAATTCTATCTGAGTTACCGCTGATGACAGCTTCTTCCAAAGAAGAAGAAGATAAAATCGCCAAAATTATATCAGTTTGGGATAAAGCTATTGGCACCACTGAGCGCCTAATTGAGAACAGCAAGCAGCAGAAAAAAGCACTAATGCAACAGCTGCTCACAGGTAAAAAGCGACTATTTGATGATTCGGGTAAACCGTTTGAGGGAGAGTGGGAAGAAGTTAAGTTAAGTCAACTTGTAAAAGTTATCGGTGGTAATGCTTTTAAAAGTGAAGAGTTTAAACAAGAGGGTATTCCACTTGTTAAAATTTCAAATATAAAACCTGATTATTCAATTTGCTTAGATTCAGCCGTGTTTATTTTAGAAAATGATAAATTTGAAAAGTTCAAGGTTAAGAAAGGGCATATTTTAATTGCGATGTCTGGAGCAACTACAGGAAAGGTAGGCTGCTATCAATCACATGACTTTGCTTACTTAAATCAACGCGTTGGTCGTTTTGATGTCAAAAAAAACCGAACTACCAATCGGTATTTATTTCAACTGCTTAAATTACCCAAAGTGCAGCATGAAATATTAATTGATGCTGTTGGTGGAGCACAGCCCAACATCAGTAATAAAGATATTGAAAGAATTAAAATTTATGTACCAGCAGTTGACGAGCAGAAAAAAATTGCCTCTGTTCTTAGCAATGCAGACCAAGAAATTGAAATACTACATCAACAACTTGCTGACTTAAAACAAGAGAAAAAAGCGTTAATGCAGCAGTTATTAACTGGCAAGCGTAGAGTATCATTATAGGGAATCATAATTATGGATGAACTTAGAGAAAAACTGTTAAAAGCTAATATGGATGGCAACTTTTTTGAGTTCATCCAAGACATTTACTATCAAGACCGAAAAGGTGAAAAGCTTCTACCTAGCATTTTGGCTGAATTGCATAATACAGGGAAATTAAACCTTGTAGAGTTATTTCATAGCTTTAAAAATACCCCTGAAAATCATGACTTCTTTTCAGTAAGGCGAGTTTTCGAAGAAGTTTTACCTAATATAAATGCTCCGGTAAATGACGTAGCTGAATGTGTGAAACATCTTACGCTAGAAGCTGGCCAAGATATGGCTGCTTACATGCTTTTGTCGCCATTTAAAGAGTTTTGTAAAAAAAACATTGGTAGAGCCAATGCTCTTTTGGATATTGCTTTAACCAATAGTGATGAAGACTTTGACCATTTAACTACTGCTATTGAAGCTGGTGCAAGTAATGATGAGGTTACTTATGTAAATCAAGCTATTGAACTGCTTACTCATGAAAATGAGTTAATTAAACAAAGAGCCATTTTTGCATTAGGTAGAATTAACTTCCAAGACAAGACGCTCTTGGAACCAGTTGCAATAGCTATCACTAAATCATCAATGTCTTCACCAATTGATGTGATTTTGGCGACATCAATGCGAGCGATGTTTACCGTTGTTTCTCAGTCTGATGATTTAGAATGCTTGTTCTTAGATTTTTTAAACACGCATTCAGATCGATTAGATGATCGTTATATTCATGCTGCCTCAGAAATATTATTTTATGATGAAAAAAAGGTAAGTAGTAATGTTGAACCTAAGTTGTTGAATATTTGCTGTCATACCAAGCCAGAGAATAAAGGCACTATCAATAATATTGATTTTGCTTTGGAGCGAATATTAAAAAACAATCGATTCAATGATTGTGTGCTTTTTTTAGAGCATTTTTTCGAATTAAGCGAGTACAAATTATCAGTAAAGTATTTTAATAGTTTTGTTCGGGAACTACATAACCACCGAGATACATACCTATCCGCATTACTTACAAGATGGTTGTTATCAAAAAGAATTCAGCTAGGGAAATACGCTTATGACCTTCTTCGGGATTTAGATAAAGGCATGTCTATTGGCTTTGATCGTGCCATCGTGACCAAAGAAAGCAAAGGCGTACACCTTTTCTTAGCGAGAAAAGCTTGTGGATGGTTCTTCAATCAGCCTAAAACAGCAATTAGCTTAATTGAGTCGTTAGTTTTTGATGCTCCTGATGATGAATTAGCAGATATTCAGCAACTCATTTTTCATCCTCTCTGTGTGAGTTACCCAGGAAGTATTCGAGATCATTTGGAAGCATTGAATGAGTCAAAAGAAGACAGGGTTAAACAGGTTGCAACGGATGTGCTATCTGAATACGAAGAATACCAAGTATCAGTAAAAGCGGCTTTTAAAATAAACGAATTAAGCCCTAGCGAGCAGGATAGGCATACATATTGGCGGCATCACAATAAGTTAATGAATGAATCGATGAAACAGGCTAGAAAAAAGTCGGTCCTTACCTCTTTGTTAGGTGGAAATGAGTCAGTATTGCTCTATGGAAACAAGTCGATTCACTATGTACACCATGGCGAGCAAAAGACCCGTCAGGAAATTCCTCTTAATGAAATCAGTACATCATTTGAGTTTGCCTCAATGCACAATCTTGACCCTCACGGTTTAGAAAATATGATCTGGCAGTTTAAAGCGGAGGGCTGTACCTCATGAAGTTAGTGATAAGACAATATTTAGCCTCTTTGAAAGAACGAGGCGAGTTGGATGCTTTATTACCTGATTTACTATCACAAATGGGCTTAGAAGTTTTTTTGAAACCAGGTGTTGGCAGCAGACAATATGGTGTGGATGTTGGTGCTTTTGGTAAGTTGTCTAGTGAATCAGAAAGTAAGGTATATTTATTTTCGGTAAAGTCTGGCGATCTAGACCGTAGGGATTGGGATAGTACAAATCCACAAGATTTACGCCCGTCCATTAATGAAATTATTGATGTATTCATTCCGACCCGTATTCCAGCAGAGTACAATGAAAGCCCTGTTGAAATTTGTTTATGTTTTGGTGGTGAAGTTAAAGAAGAAGTAAGATCTAACGTAAGTATGTTTTTAGGAAAATTAAAAGCAGATGATTTAAGTTTTTCTGAATGGAATGGTGACAGGCTTGCTGATTTAGTCGAGCAACATATGCTTCGTGAGGAACTGTTACCTAAGAACTGTCGCAGTTTACTTCGCAAGTCATTGGCGATGATTGACGAGCCAGAAGTGTCTTTCAAACACTTTAGCCAGCTTGCCATTAGTCTCACTTGTACTGATGATAAAAAGCCAAAAGATATTTTAACGGGTATTCGCCAATTATATTTATGCCTTTGGATATTATACTCATGGTGCAGAGATGAGGATAACCTAGAGAGCGCATTTCTATCAGCAGAATTTACGATGCTAAATGCCTGGGAAGCAGCAAAGTTTGCGTTTGGCAAAAAAAACAAGGTAGCAGTTTCAACAATGACAACTTTGGATTCAATTCTTAAGTTAAATTTACAAGTATCAAATCAGTACATTGAAGAAAAAATAATACCTCATTGCAATAACTTGTATGCTTTATCACATGCAGTAAATCCGTCTTGTTCAACAGATGTAAACTTAAAGTTGTTCGATGTGCTAGGTAGGTTAGCCCTAACAGGTTGTTGGTCATACTGGTATTTAAGCCAAGTTAGTAATGAAAATGTAGAAGCTGAAAGATTTTTTTCAGAAGCAGTAACTAAATATCAAGATAGCATTAAGCAGTTAATCGTAAACAATCCTATTTTGTTTACACCATACAAAGATGAGCAAGCTATCGATTTAGCATTAGCTATTTGGTTCCTTTCTCTCGATCATAAACATTGGCGTGATATCAACTCTTGGTTAAGCAATATGTCCCGAGAGATATATCAAATGTTTAAGATTGGTGATAAATACCCAACTACAATTCAAAGCTATGCTGAATTAATAGAACACCCCATTGATAAAACCGAAGAGTATAGAAAGAGCGTTACTAAAGGTTCAATCTTATACCCATATATATCTACCTTTTCAGCGATTATGGGGTTTTCAGAGCCATATGAAATAGTTAAAAAAATTAAAGAAGAGTTTTTACCGCACTGTAACTTTCAAGTGTATTTTCTTGATGACTCTTCCGAAGAACACTTTTACCGTTTCGATAAAATGCATGGTGCAACGTTATCTGATGTTTGCGTAACTGAAGAACCAGAAGAGTTGATTAAACAGTTGGTTAATGAGTGCGACCAATCAAATAAGGTTTATGATATGTCTGCTTTTCAATTCTCTTTTTGGCCGATTATCTTAACTGGATGCAGACATTACAGGTTGCCAGTACCAATGCACTTTATTATCGATATTTATAAGCAAAGAACAGCAGGTCAAACTGAACTAGAAGGTGAAATTAATGAATGACTACAAGGTAGTTAGAACATTTCATCCCATTGGGCAGGGAGGCTTTTATTCAGAAAAACATGACAATTTTAATGTTGTATATGACTGTGGAGCAATGCCACTAACTAAGTATGCAAAATCAGTTATAGAAACAGCGTTTACAAAAGATGAAGATATAGATGCGCTATTTATATCTCACTTTGATTATGATCACGTTTCTGGAATCGCGACCTTAAGGGACTCTGTTAGAACGATTAAACGAGTATTTTTGCCCCTACTGGACATCAATCATAAAAAAATTTTAATCAATATTAACAGAGCATTATCTCAAAATATTATCACTTTAATCGACAGTCCTGAGTCTTTCTTTGGGAATGCAACAGAAGTAATCTATATTCGCCCAAACGCTAAAGAAAACTCTAATGACAGCATAAGTTTTAATTTTTTTGAGCTACCTAGAGGATTGAAAAAAGACAGAGAAATTGATAGCGGAAGTAGATTAAGTCTGGGTGGAAATTTCAGCTGGATTTTTGTCCCCTATAATCACCAAAACCAAAGTCGCTCTAAAGCATTGGTTAGAGAATTAAAACGCGAAAAATTTGATGTCCAACAACTACAGAGTAATGCTAAATATTCTATTAAAAACATTTCAACTCCAAGTTTAAGAAAAAAATTAAGAAAAATTTATACGCGATTAAATGGTAACGTGAATGAAAATTCAATGCTTGTTTACTCTGGATTAGATAATAGATGCCTCACGAAGGATATTAAAAATCAGGAATACAACTTTACTTGCGATTGCACTCCTGATACCTGTCACCCTAATAATTGTTGTTTTTTTAGTGGTTGCATATACACAGGCGATACTGATTTAAACAAAGTAAACGTCGGTGAGGTTTTTTACGAATATGCACAAGATGTTACAATAGTTCAGATTCCTCACCACGGTTCTAAACATAACTTTGATATCACCTCTTTAGATAAATTTTATCCTTTTCTTATATGTCCTATTTCATATGGCACGTCTAATAACTATGGTCACCCCTCAACGGAAGTAGTCAATGAACTATCTCTTGATGGCTCGAAGCCTGTATTAGTTAACGAACACCCAAAATCCAAATTTGTGCATGAAATTAAGTTTTTCAATAGAGCGAAAATGAAAGCCAAATATACTGTTGAGAGTTTTTCTAATGAGTAACCACATAGCAAATTTCAAAGAAGAGTTTAGCTCAAAAATACCAGCGCTTACACTCCTAAGCAAGCTTGGTTATTCGTTTATACCACCTAATGGTTGTGAGGTCATTAGGGGAAATTCGGTAGCGGGAAAATCAACAAGCCAAGTGATGTTGTTGCCCGTTATACGTGAGTTTTTGGGCAAACAAACATTTCCGTTTGCTGGTAAAGACCATAAGCTCTCAGATGCTGCCATCGATAAAATTATGCATGACCTAAACCCTGCAATGAACGAGGGTTTAAAAGGCGCGAATGAAAAGTTATACAACGCAATGATGTATGGCATTGGGGTAACGGAGTTTATTGATGGTAAAAAAGCATCGCCAACCATTCAGTTGATTGATTGGCAAACACCTTCCAATAACTTTTTTCACTTTACTGAAGAAATGGTGGTGCAAAACAGTGAAGGCACAGGTAACCGCATTCCAGATATTGTTTGCTTTGTTAATGGCTTGCCTTGGGTAGTGATTGAGGCGAAGCGCCCTGACTCTTCAACTGAAGGGAAATCTACTTTAAGCGAAGCGGTCTCTCAACAAATCCGAAACCAGGGCCACAAAGAAATACCACACCTGTTTGCTTACAGCCAATTACTGCTCGCAGTGAATGGACATGAGGGCTTTTACGCGACCTGCGGCACACCTGAAAAGTTTTGGGCGAAATGGAAGGAAGAAGAAATCATTGAAGCCGAGTTTATTCGGTTAAAAAATGCAGGGTTAAGCACCGAGCAGTTGGATGCTATTTTCAACCACCGACCTGCCGCTGCTAAAGATGAGTATTTATCTCTATTGGCGGGTGGCGACCTCGCTGTAACAGATCAAGACAGACTAATTGTTAGTTTATTGAGACCAGATCGCCTTCTTGAGATGGCACGTTTATACACTTTGTTTGATCAAAAAGCTGGCAAAATTGTCGCGCGTTATCAGCAGGTGTTTGGTATTAAAGCACTGATAGAGCGCATTACCAGCTTTGATGAAACAGGCGAACGCCCAGGTGCACGCAACGGCGGTGTAATTTGGCACACCACAGGAAGTGGAAAGTCATTTACTATGGTGTTCTTATCAAAAGCATTGATTTGGTTGCGAGAACTTTCACAATGTCGCGTGATTATTGTCACTGACCGAGTTGACCTTGAAGATCAATTGAGCCGCACTTTTGCCTCCGGTGGTGTACTCAGCGAGCGCGATAAAAAAGATGCAATGGCAACTTCAGGCAAACGCTTAGCAGAGCAAATAGGTAAAGGTAATGAGCGAGTTATCTTCTCAATCATTAATAAGTTTGGTTCAGCGATTAAATATGACGAATGTTATAACGATAGCCCGAATATTTTAGTTTTGGTTGATGAAGGCCACCGAAGCCAAAACGGTGAAAACAACATTCGTATGCTGCAAACATTACCAAAAGCCGCATTTATTGCTTTCACTGGTACGCCGTTGCTAAAAGACGATAAGACTGAAAACAAATTTGGCTCTATTATCCACTCTTATACCATGCAGCAAGCGGTTGAAGATAAAACGGTAACACCGCTGCTTTATGAAGAGCGTATTGCTGACCTTAATGTGAATGACAAAGCTATTGATGCCTGGTTTGACCGCATTACTGAAAAGCTCACAGAAAAACAAAGAACCGATTTAAAGAAGAAGTTTTCTCAGAAAGGTCAGATCTATCAAACAGAGGGTCGAATTGAGCTAATTGCACACGATATTTCTGATCATTTCCAAAATTTTAAGCAGCAAGGTTTAAAAGGCCAGCTAGCATGTGACTCTAAAGGCTCTGCAATTCGCTATAAGGAGCTTTTAGATAAAATAGGTAAAGTAACATCAGTTGTTGCAATGTCTCCTCCTGATACGCGAGAGGGGCACGAGGCAGTTGATCAAGAAAGTAAAGATATTGTTCAAAACTGGTGGAAGAATAATGTTGCCGAAACTTATGGGCAAGATGAAAAAGAATACACCAAGGCAATAATCAAAGACTATGGCCGTGATGATGGCCCTGACATCATGATTGTTGTAGATAAACTGCTAACTGGTTTTGATGAGCCTAAAAATACCGTACTGTATATCGACAAGCCTCTCAAAGAGCACAACTTGATACAGGCTATTGCTCGTGTAAATCGTTTACACAGTAAAAAGCAGTTCGGCTACTTAATTGATTATCGTGGCATTTTGAAAGAGCTTGATATGACGATTGAGAAGTATCAAGAACTTGCTGAGCGTAATCAAAATGGCTTTGATGTTGATGATCTTAAAGGTTTGTATAACCGAATGGATACTGAATATAAAAAGCTACCAGGTTTGTACAACGATCTATGGGCTATTTTTGACGGTGTTGCTAACAAAAAAGATCCTGCTGCTTTATGTCAGGCACTTGCACCTAAGATTGAAGATGTTCAAGGTCAGCTTTTAGATAAAAACCTTAAAAAACGAGATGAGTTTTACGCTGCCTTAACAGCTTTTTCTAACTGTATGAAAGTAGCTTTGCAATCGGCGAGTTTCTTCGATGATAAGAGTTTTGATAACAAACGTGATCACTATAAAGAAACACTAAAAATGTTTGTTAGCTTAAGGAAACAGGTTCGTGAACTTGCTAATGAAACAGTAAACTACGACGAATATGCTGAAGACGTGCGTCAGTTGTTAGATAAACATATTGCAGGCATTGAAGTAAAAGAGCCTGATGGTGCATACCTCGTTGGTAATTTGGGCAAAGATGTGAAACCTGAAGATCTAACTGACGACGAGGCTCGAAATCAAACAGATAAGATCACAGGCCGTATCACTAAAATGATCGAGCAAGACTTAGCTGATGATCCATATGCACAAGAGTATTTCTCAAACTTACTTAAAAAAGCGATAGATGAAACCAAGGCTATGTTTGATGCGCCAGTGAAGCAATACATGCTATTTGCCGACTTTGAGCAAGAAGTTAAAGAGCGCAAGGTTGAAGGGATGCCGAGTGCGTTTACTGATGGTAAGCAGAATAAACATGCCCAAGCTTATTTTGGATTATTTAAACAATTATTAGAAAAAGACGCTCACACAGGCAGTAATATTGATGAAGATAAGCTTGTGAAATATGCCTTCGATATTGACGAAGTAGTTAAGACCGCTGTAGCAGAGTATTCAATTAATCCTAGTGAAATTGAAAACGCCATCAGCGTAAAGCTACTTCCTATGTTATTTGCTGACCTTGGTATTGATAATGCTCAAAGGCTTATTGAAGAAGTGCTGAAGATCACGCGATTAGGACTTTCTCGTAAATAATAATGAAGTTGCTGTTTTAAATGAGTGAAATTAAAAAAACAACACAAGAGCAAAGTGTGTTCATGTACGGTGATGAGGTTATTAACTATGACATCATTCGCCGTACCTTCGAAAAAAATGACGCTAAACCAATGCCGAGGAAAGTCGTCATTAAAGTACACCCAGATCAAAGGGTTGTTGCTACCGTACCACATGATGCAACTCATGAATCTATTCGAGAGGCAATGCTAAAGCGTGCTCGATGGATCTGGGAAAGTATTTGTGAGTTTTCAGCTCAACATGAGTATGTATTGCCACGAAAATACGTTAGCGGGGAAACACAGTTTTACCTTGGCAGACGCTATGTTTTAAAGGTGATTGTTGACGCTGAACAAGTACCAAGTGTGAAGCTTCATAGAGGAAAATTAACCGTCAGCCTCAAAAAAGATTGTGATGATCGGGTGGTTGAAATTAAAGCACTTTTAGATAAGTGGTACATCCACCGAGCCAATGCTATTTTTCATGAAAGGTTACAAGCAATGTTGCCAAAAGCCTCATGGGTAGATGGACTGCCTTCATTTCGTATTATGGCGATGACTAAACAATGGGGAAGCTGCTCAACTAAAGGTAACTTGATGCTAAACCCTCACCTTGTTAAAGCCCCAAAGAAATGCATTGATTACGTTATCCTTCACGAACTCTGTCACATCGCTGAGCACAACCACAGTGACAAGTTCTGGCGCTTGCTAACGCAAGTGATGCCTAATTGGAAAGAAGTTAAGGCTAAGTTAGATGACATGGCGGAGTTGTATTTGAATGAGTAAATCTAGCTAGTAAAACGATTATGAAATGGAGCTAAAAATTGAATTACTTTTTTATTGATACGTGTATTTGGCTAAATTTAGCCAAAGATCGAAATGCAAATTATATTGTTACAGCATTAGAAGATCTTCATGAAAGCGGTGCTGTTCATTTTGTAGTTCCACAACTAGTGAAAGATGAGTTTTTTAGAAATAAAGAGCGCGTCGTTAAAAGTGCTCGTCAACGGCTTGATCATGAATTTAAGCAAGTTAAGAATGTAGTGAAAGAGTATGGTACTGACAACCAAGTAGCAATTTTAACTGAGCTAAATGAGATAAATGCAAAACTTCCAATAATGTCTGATGTGACCGACATAATAGCTAACAGGTTGATTAGTTTTATGGATAAATGTATTCAGTTTGAAATTACGGATGATATCAAACTCAAAGTAGTAGAAAGAGCACTGGAAAAAAAAGCGCCGTTTCATAACTCTAAGAACAACTTCGCTGATGCATTATTGATTGAGTCATTTGGTACTTTTAAAAGAAGTATTCAAAGCAATGATGATGATTTAGAAGATAGTAATTTCTATTTTATTTCAGGAAACTACACTGATTTTAGCGCTACAGATAGACGCCGACCACATGAAGATTTTTCTGATATTTTTGATGACTATTCTTATTACTTTCTAGATCTAGTTTCCGCAGTTAATAAAATCGATGACGCTTTATTGGAGGAATATGAATTTGAGCTAAATTGGGAAGGGGACGAAACTAGATCTCTTTCTGAAATATTGGACTACATGACAGAGTTTGATAGGAAAATCTGGTACAACCGACATTTAAATTTACTAAATAGAATTAGCTCAGGTGAAATAGAAATAGTACCTCCTGATTCAGAAGCTTCAGGTTCTAAAGTCATACACGAAGATGTTTTAGTACGGGCAAAGTCATCTGCTAAATTAGTTGAAAAGGAATATTCAGATCTTATTCCAAAAGATGACTTTGAATGGGGAATGATAAATGGCAAGTTATCGGCATTAAGGTGGGTACTGGGAGACGAATGGGATATGCTGGATACATAATGTGTATTCGCAAAAATTAGCTGTACTTGAACTGACAAGCACTATATCAAAATAGGTAACTGCAAGTTCAAGTCTGAGTTAGCATCGTTTGCGCTTTTACAGATGAGCTACTACGTCTAAAATTTTCTATTTAGCTGTATTAGCTCATACCTATAGCCTGTATTTTTTTGATTAAGAGTCTGGAAAGTTACGTTTAATTATTTGCTTTAATTCGTGAATTTCCTTATGTAAATCTTCAATTGTTGGAATGTTTGAAGCCTCTTGTTTTTCTTGGCGCATTTTAGCATGTTCGTCTTCCATTACATTAACAACAATGCCAATCACCATATTTAAGAAAGCAAACGCTGTGAAGAAGATAAAAGATAAGTAGAATATCCATGACATTGGATACACTTCCATCGTTTCATATTGAATATCAGTCCAGTCCTCGAAAGTCATTATTCTGAAAAGAGTCAACATAGATATCGCAATATCACCCCATAATTTAGGGTTAATTTCGTTAAATATAAAACTACCGATGGCCGCATATATGTAGAAAATAATAAACATTAATAATATGACATAGCCTAGTTGAGGTAGAGCTTTGAGCAATGAGTTAATTAGAACTCGTAATTCGGGTACTACCGATATCATCCTAAGAACTCTAAATACGCGAATTAATCTAGCTAGAAGAGCCATTTCACTATCATTAATAGGTATCAGACTGATTAAAACAACTAAGGTGTCGAATATGTTCCAGCCCTTTTTGAAAAAGTTACGTTTATCATCATCAGCTATAAATCGAACTGAAATCTCAAAGAGGAAGAATAATGTTATGAATATATCTAAAATATGAGTTACTGAAACAGCACTGTCGGGCAGTTGAAATGTTTTTGCCCCAATCTCTAGTGCCGAGATAATAATTACAGCTACAACTGATAATTCAAATGCTTTGTTATTTTTGAGCTTATTCAGCTTTATTTTCATGTTTTCGTACATTAAGTGTTCAACTTTTATCTAAGCTAGTAAATTTTGTTAATTATATAGAAGTAATGACCTATATTGGACTAGCAATTACTTTTTTAAATGTTGACTCGAAATTTTCAATCACTTTTTAAGGGGGATTTATTAATATTTAGTTCAAGAATATGTGATATGTTTGTCAACAGAATTTAATCTAAACGCCTAAAAAAAATGAACTTTTGAGATTAATTCTCCTTTAACCTCGACGCATAAACTAACTAATCCTTAATTTTTTCTGTTTACCTGCATAGTCATTTCTCGCAGTTGAGAGCGTAAATTAGCTATTGTTTGTTGAGCTTTTTCATAATCGATCTTCAGCTCTCTAAGCTTTTGCGCTGTCTCAATCTGATTTTGAGCCACCTCCGAATGCAAAGCAGCTTGAAAATATTCAACTAAGTTCTTGTTTAACTCTTGCTCATACTTCAGTTCCAATTCACCTTTTTTAACTTCAAGCTCCTTTCTTGATAACCGTCGTCCTGAATTGCAAGTATTGCAACGTTGTTGCCAGATAGCGTTCAGCGTATCATTGTAGTGTTCAAGATATTTTTTGAAGGGCATAATATCCATTCTATCTTTTCTGATATTTGACTTATCAACCACTGCCATTTCAGCAAGTTTGGCAGCTATAATTGTTCGTTCACGTATCTTCAAACTCTTTGGTTTTTCAGAGGCCATGATTGTATCTCTAGCCTCAATAAACCTAGCTGTAACTTTCTTGACTACCGCACTTTGTTTAGCCGTCAGCTCGTTCATCCAGGAGGTATCACCAGGGTAGTCAGGAAGCTCAGTATCTAATTGGGGGTCATCTTCATTTTCGATAGAAAAGTCATTTAGATTAATCATGTTCGCCTCATTTGCTTTAAGATCTTTTCGCCATTTCTGACCGCTGCTTCACTCAGCTTGTGTGCTTTAGTTTTAAAAGGAAATTTTTCAAGAAAGTCTTTATGTGATAAAACAATACGAATGATCTCTTCTCTGTGACTATTAGCACTGCTAACATAATGAACACACCCTGAGCAAAGCTCGAAACAACCATTTTCAATTTGCGGTAAGCCAGTTTCCTTCTCTAAGCATTTTGATAAAGACTGAGTTTCAGTGTACACCATGCACATGCCATATTCATGAACGGTAATATCCACAATTTTTTCTTCAAACTCTGTCAAAACTGCCTCCACTTCAGATGGTTCAATTACCATACAATCTTTGACCTTTCTCTGAATAGCCAAAGCCAAGCTTCCTGAAAATGAATCATTAACATCCAAAGCCATTCTCTCTATCAGTTCTCTGATGTAGCGTTGCTCAGCACCTTTCTTTATCGACTCCCTATCTTTTCCACCAACATATTCTTTTGTGAATTTACTCTGATATGTATGCTTAAAGTGCTGCCTTATCGCCTCAAAAACACGGCCATCAAAGCGACGAATCGCAAATTCAGCGAACGTATGGCGAAACATATGGGGGTGAACTTTTTCACAAAGTTCAGCTAACTCCTCACCAAATTTATCAATTGCATCGTCATAATTATCTTGAAGGCTAGTTCTTAAGGTGTTTCCACTTGCAACACTTGCGTTAGTGCCATTTGAGAATTTAGGTTGATGTGTCATCGAAAAAATAGGAAAGCGCTTCCCGTCAGGGCGATTACGTTTAGGGATGTAGGACATATCACACATTACATCTGCTGCCTTAGCGACTAATCCCCCCATACTCCTTAAAGCAGGAACACCATGATTGGTTTTAACTATATCGCTCTTAAATGTCCAGACACCATCACTTTCCTGCTGATAATCGTCTGCAAAAAAGTTTTTCATCTCGCTTATTCTTGCTCCTGTCAGTGCCACAATTATCGTTAAACAAGCATTAAAGACTTTACGATATATTTTTTTGATCTCCTCCCAAGTATACGGAAATTTGTTGACAGGCTTACCAGCCGCTTCTTCAAGTGCTCGTTTTAAAGTGCTGTATTTAAGAATAAATTCTTTCTTTCGCTTTCTCTTTGTCTTTCTCTTTTCACCAATAGAAGATGTAACATCTGGCGATGCACAATAATCATCATAAGAGCTGGGTTTGTCATATCTACCTGAAAAAAACATGGTGTTGTGAGAAACACATAACTCGCTTTGCTGATGTTTGAAAAATGCTCTCAAAATACGACAGTCATCACTTTCTATAACGTTAATCGCGTGCGCCAAATTAAACATATGTGCCGCGAATGGAATTGAACTCCAACCTTCACCGTCTATCCATTTTGAAAAGCTAATTCCATTAGCTACTAGATGCTCTTCAACAGTGTCCTGAATGAAGCTAGCAGGTAATGAAGAGGCCAACCCATCATGAACTAAACCCAGAGCATAAAGTCGTTGAGATTTCCTCAAAATTTCACATGCACTTTCAACAGGGCCTCTACCCACAATTTCTTTAGTAGCATTGTTTTTTTCTGCCGTGCTACCTTCGGTGTGAAAAGCAATACGATTGAACAAAACATCAACGATAAATTCTCGACAGTGTGATTCAGTCCATTGCCTCAATGGTGTATCAGGGTAATGAGACTCTTTCCATACAAAGAGCCTCATCAAATTAGAAGCATATGCCCTGATTGTATTTAGTTTTCCTGTGATTTCCCGTGTTACAGGGTCAACTCCACCGGACATTTCAATCCACAAAGCTTTCAGAAGACCGAAGTCCTCTTTTGATACCTTATGTCGTGCATCGGTAAAATCAATTTCATGAACTTTACTTTCTTCACTTGGATTTTTCGGATAAGAAAATAAATAAAATACATCTTGTGACTGGTCGTTTAATAAAGGAGTATCAGGGACAAGAGTTTTTTTTACATTTGTATTAAACATTTTCTATCCTATACCATTGATGAAAAAGGAAAATCATACTTTTTAGACATTAGTTCACCTTCCTTGATTATCGAGCTAGAGAACTCTGCTAATAGCATGTCGAGGTATGCTCGGTGCAATTGAGCTTTTAATGTTTTCTTTTCGCTATCTAGCTTTAATCTTGGTATTTCATTTTCAATATGTTTAATTTTTGACAAAATAAGCGCCGCTGTTAAAGGTGTTTGAATTACGATACGTTTACCATCAATGTCAACGTCTCCAATATCGCCTATTACGTCACCTAATTCCTGGTTTATGATGCCATACAAATCCTTTTGTTCTTTAATTGTATCTTCAATACCGAGTAACTTCGCAACGGCCTTCAGATTTAGCACTTTAGTTTTATTAAATAGCTCTTCAACAGCGCGCGCATCTTGCTCCATCGCATCACCTACTTGTGCCGCAAAACGACGCATTGATTTGATTTTTTCTGGGCTGCGTGAACGATTTTCATATGTACTTTGTTTAGTTTCGAGACTGTGTGCTGTCAGCATAGCACCAACCTCTTTCTCGGCCTTTTCTTCAAAGGTGGGTTTGTCATATTCTGAGTTTTCTTTTGGCTCAGCGGCACCACTTTTCCCATCTTCGATTTCGATGCGTGTTCTTGCGATTAAATCAATATTTAAAGAAACATGGGGCATTTTCTTGTCGCCACCATAAGAAGGAGAATTTTTCATAGCTATCAAATTATTTGCTAAGATCTTTTTAAGAAAAGCTAGAATTGGTGCAGACTCCTCCTTAAGCTCGGCTTTCATGTGTTTATGCACTTCGGTATTTTCATCGAGCAAATCAATAAAAAAATGATCTAAACGTCCCTCTTTCTTTGCCCCAATCTGGCCTTTACCATTGGTTTTGCCACGCAACTTATGGTATTGAATAAGCTTCGGATTGACGCCTGAGTGTTGCTGTTTGAAGTGTTCTAAAAATATCTGAACAGTTTTGTGGGGCAGGGTGCCCTTGTTTAATACTGGCGTAGCATATTTCTTTTTGCCTCGACCTTTAAAATATTTAAATTGCACGCCCTTATTGTTTGAAATAACATCATTGAGGTTCATTTTATCTACGCCGGAACTTTGAATTCTATGGCACGCTAAGATACATTGCATGGCAAAAACAACTTCATGGCTCAATCCGTGTAAGTCGTTCATGCAATAGGTTTTCATGGTTTGAATCCTATACTTCTTTTTATTTATCGTAACCAGGGTTTTAATATGCCCTGTACGTTTGTTGACCCATCGCTTTAGCCATTCCTTACGTCTAATCTTGATATCAGATTCATCTGGTAAAAATTCATCTGGGTAGGGATTGTCATGCATAAACCTTTCGATTAGCCAGTTATCATCAGTAGCAATAATTGCCCTCGCGAGTTCTCCATAAAGCCTTCTTGACACGTTATATTTTGGGTGATTCAGATCGGGTATTAGGGCGTATGTCGGATAGTTGTTTGAACTTATTTGAAACGATTCCAAAACCGCTTTTTCTAGACTGCTGTTTTGCAACAACAACTTACGCTTCTCATCAAACGTATTGATGATGTAGCAACATAGCAGCAATAAGGATTCAACCATTTCTGTGCTAGTAAACCCTAGATCATACTTAGTTGATAAAGATTGCTTTGGGTTGGGTTCTTCCCACGTAAAGGTTGGAGCTTTAGTGATCATTACATAAAATTCTGGAATCCAGTATTCACAGTCATACACTTTTTCCTTTTGACCACCATATAATTTTAAAATGTAAATCATGGCAGTAACAGTGCTGTTTAACGTATTACCAGTTTTATTGGTCGTGCTTTTAATATGATAGGTATATCGGGAGAATATATCAGATGGCACACCGCCATACTTCCTTATTAATACAACCGTGTAGTCAAGAAAAGTTACTAATTCTCTTCCTCTATTTAGCTTAAAGTCATGAGATAGCTCACGAAAACTCTTACGTTTCGTGTAATCTATATAAAGCAATAAAAAATTTTGACCATGCATGTCATCCGGCAATACCCATTTAACTTTGCCGCCAACTAAAATTACATGTTTTTCGTTTTTTTCGTTATTGTCTATGACTAGCTTCATTAGGATTTGCTCTTATATTTTTGAGCATATTCTGATTTGTTTAGTGACAGCGTGTTCATCACGTCGATGCGATTAGATATTACTGCATCATAGAATATGTAGACTTTTGTTGTTTCTTCATCGTTATGGCCTAGCCACTGAGGGATAAACACCATAGGATCTTTATTTTCATCATAACAAAAGCTAACGCTATTGGTTGCGTAGCACTTTCTCAGAGAGTGGTAAACTCTCGCTTTCCAGTTATTCTTGTCGCTATTTAATTCAGCCAAATTAGCAGTCTTTATGCGTGTAAACAATCTGCTGCCATAATTTAAATCCGTAAGCGGTTCTCCATTAGCCTTTGCCATCAAACTCCCTTTGAGGCTCTTACCTCTACCCCATAAGAATTTATTGATCCCAGATACAAGTTCAGGCGATATGTGAACTGTTCGCAACTTATTGCCTTTACCTATGATTTCTAGTTCATCTGCTCTTATTTCGTCCTTATCCTTTTCTGGGAACTGACGTCTTAAGGAAGGGGCGTACAAATTGTTGTACGAAACCAATTCATGGGTTCTAAATCCAGCATAATAACCAAGTTTCAGTGCTAATTCGTCACGCTCTCTTATGAATGGATTCTGAACTTTAACTTGTGCTAATACTTTATCTTTAAACTCCTTTTCATCCATGTAGATAGTGAGTATTTCTCCCATTAGAAGATCTTTAACGTTTCTCTGTGCTTCACTGTCATCGTAAGTAAAAGACAAATAATCAATTGCATCCGATATACCTATCTTTTTCATGTAAGCGTAGAAATTGTTTAAAACTGTGGCATGATATTCTATCGTACTTTTTTTATTGCCTCTTTTTTGCCCGCGATAAGCATTGAAATAGGCGGTCATATGGGCGTCCGTCACATCTGAATAGCTCAGATCATCTGAAGCTTTTAACACTTCAAAGAAGTCTTTTAAGACTTGTGCATAGGATTTCGTTGTGGTTCTGTTATCGGAGATTCTACCGTTTCTGGCGACATGAAGAAGAAATAAGGAAGGTGCTAATAACGGAATATCTTCATCATCAACAACTGTACTTAAGTTGATCCCACCCCCCGCATATTTTATCCCTTTTACTTGGACGACTCTCACTGTCTACCTCTCTACTAGCAATTAATTTATACAACCTGTTTTTTTGTTGACATAAAAAATGTAGACCAAAGAAAAGCCAGTTGTCAACAAAAAGCATAAGAAAAGACAAAGGTATATAATCGGTCCAATCTTCGAAGGTGGCGATTCTAAATAAGGTAAGCATAGAAATAGAGACATCGCCCCACAGTACTGGGTTTATTTCAGCAAACAACATGCTACCTGTGGCAGCATAAATATAAAAAATCACAAACATTAGCAGCGCGATATAGCCCATTTGCGGGATGGCTTTTATTAGTGAGTTCACTAATAAGCGCAGCTCTGGGATCATAGACACTAAACGTAGTACGCGGAAAATGCGTAGTAGTCGAGCAATAAAAATAGTCGAGCCTGCCGCAGGGTATAAACTACCTATCACTATAATGAAGTCAAATATGTTCCAGCCTTTGGAGAAAAAGTCTTTGATCCCTTTACTGGCAATATAACGAATAACCAATTCGATCAAGAAAAACACCGTAATGCCTATATCCATCCAATGTAGAAATAGCTCAGCAGTAGGGTGTAATGAATAGGTATGCGCACCCACGGTCAGTGCAGAAACCACAATAACTGCAATAACAAATGATTGAAATAATTTACTTTTATCGATACGCTGGAACAGCTCTTGTAACTGCGACAACATCATAACGTGCCCTTAACGGTTATAAATATAAAACCAGTGCAATATACAGCAAAAGTAACGAAAATTAGTAGTTTTCCGGTGAAAATATAAGGAATTTTGAATGTTAAATAATAACTTAAAGTATCTACTTTCGTTATCTGTAATCGTAGTGCTAGCAGGGTGTAGCAGCGATAGCCGCTATCATGAAATTCAATCAGCCCGATTAGGTGAGTGCAGCCATATGGCCGACAAGGAATACCATGAATGTGTTAAACAACAACAAGACAGCTACAAAGAATTTAAAAAACAACAAATTGCCGAGCAGTAATAAACCATGACCAAAACCCAAAAGCAGCTAGATAAACGTATTCGTCAACAATTAACAATTGCTTGCGAGCAAATAAAAGATAACGTTGAGGGCTTTAGCTTTCTTACTCACTCGGCAGATTTAAACAATTTACCTTCTAAGTTTACTGTAAGTTGTTATTTTATTGATGATATTGCACTAGAGCAGGCTAAACAAAATAACCAGCTAGATTACATTGTGCAGCTTATTTGTAATGCATTAGCTAGTTTAAATATTCATATAAAAAACAATGCTATTTCATTTCTTAAGCAGTAAAAATCGGTACTGTGTTTTTGTTTAATTATCCCTCATTTTAAGCTGTATTTGGCATTTATGGTCTTAGTAAAAGCTTTAATATGGAGAGATTCTATTAAGCAGGCTATAATCGCAAAAAAATTGTAATAGAGATTAAATATGGCCGTTCCAACACGCTCGCAAATAACGCCAGGCACAGAGGTTAATATTGTGCTTAAACAAGATCAACGCAGTGGTACTTTAACCAATGGTATTGTGTCGCGTTTATTGACCAAGTCACCTAATCACCCGCACGGAATAAAAGTACAATTAGAAGACGGCCAAGTGGGTCGGGTAAAAGAGATCATTGCATGAGTGAGTTAACCTTAACTGATTTTTGGCGACTGGTTACAGTGGAAGATAAAACCGCAGAGCCTGACTCAGTGTGCCAATCGCTTAAGTCGGCACTGAGTGACTTATCAGATGAGCAATTAATTGAATTTGATAAGCAGTTTAGTATTTGTATGCGTCAAAGTTATACCTGGGATTTATTTGGTGCCGCGTTTGTTATGGCGGGCTGTAATGATGAATATGGTTTTTCAGAATTTCGTTGTTGGTTAATTTCTCGTGGTGAAGCCGCATTTAAAGCTGCACTAGAAAACCCAGATAGCCTCGCTCAGTGCACGCCGCTTTATTTTTTAAACGAGCAACCTTATCCGTATTTAGATGAGTATGACCTAATTGCAGGTTTGTTATATGAAGAACGTAACGACGATGAGTTACCCTTTATCCCATCAGGGCTTGACCAACCTAAAGGTAAGCGCTTTAAAGACAAACCTAAGTTTTTAAAACAAAATTACCCGCAATTATTTGCTAAGTATTGGCAGTAACTCAGCTTGTTATTAATGCATTACTTAATCACAGGTAATGCATTTTACTTCCTCCTTTAGATAATAAAGCTTACACCTAGATTAATCGTATTTGTTGTTAGCTACGTATTTTAATTTAGTTTTTGCGCGGCAGTTCATAACCTAACGACTTCGCATCTTTTATAGTAAATCTCTGTTATAGTTAGAAATAGCTAAGGCATAGTCACATTGCTTGATCATGGTTGATACACGAGGATAGAGCTTATAATGAAATGTTTCACACTGGTTTTACTTACCATAAGCCTTTTTAGCTGTTATGCAGTGGCAGGCCCAAGTAATAAAACTCGCTTTATTCCACTATTAAAAACTAAGCTAGGTAATTACGAAGTTACCTCAAGTAACTCGGGTTTGTGCACTAATAGTCGATTGCAATTTAATAACCCTGAAGATCCTGAGCAAGGTTTTAGCTTAGGTAAAGAGATTTTGTTTAACTCATTACATAATGGCACTCGTACTATTCAAAAGCCTAATTATTGTTTTATTACCAGCTCACTTAAATACAAAACTAATGGCCTCGAAAATGGTTTACGTATGAGCCGATGTGATAATCCAATTCACGAAAGAACCATTAAACAAACTATTACTTTTTTAACCGATAACACCCTTAAATACACCTTAGATAACCCAAGTGTAGAATGCGAATTTATTAAAGTTGCTGACTAACACTGTATTTTAGGAATATCGCGCCAACGTGTTGTGTATTGCGGCGATAAAAAAGCTCTATTCATATGCCAGCGTTCATTTAGTTGGCTGCTTGCTACGCTAAGCATTCCTTTCCCAAAGCGATGATTTATCGCATCTAGGCAGCCCATTAACTGCGGGTTATCGGTTTGTTTCTCAAATAAAGTATGTTGTTGAAACTGCTGTGGGCTAAGCTCTAATGCACCCACTCCGCATTTATAAAAACGAATACCCGGCTGATATATCTGCTCAAAACTCTTTGATACTGCACTTGCTATAACACGGGTATCGTTAGTGGGCGGATCAAATTGATGCATAGCTGACTTTTTATAAAAGGCCTGCTCATGTGACGAGCTGGCAGCAAAAATATAAATACGATGAGTTAGCGACTGTTGCGCTCTTAATTTTTGTGCAACTACACTGGCATGATTTATTAATGCGGTTCTCACTGCATCAGGATCGCTAAGGCGCTGGCCAAAACTACGCGTTGAAAAAATAGCTTGTTTGTCTTGGCGCACATCGTCCCAGTTTAAACAGGTAATGCCATTGAGCTCCTTAATTGTACGCTCAAGCACTACGCTAAATTGGCGACGAATTGTTTTTGGACTTTGCTCAGCCAGCTGCCATGCGGTATTAATATTCATTAGCGCCAGCTTTTTAGCTATACGTTTGCCCACTCCCCATACATCCTGGCAGTGCATTTGCTGTAAAATAGCTTGTCGGCTTGCTTCATCATCAATCACGGCAACCCCATTAAAGCCAGCTAGTTTTTTAGCAGCATGATTCGCGGCTTTGGCTAAGGTCGGTGTTGGCCCAAAGCCAACCCCAACAGGGAGTTTGGTTTCGCGCCATACTGTACGTCTAATTAGCTGTCCGTAGTGGTGCCAATCAGTAATTAATGGCTGATAGCCTTTAAAGTGCAAAAACGATTCGTCAATACTGTAAATATGCTGGGTATCACAAAAGCGAGCAATAACGTTCATCATTCTATCGCTTAAATTAGCGTATAGTTCGTAGTTAG
The DNA here is from genome assembly GCF_048401115.1 of Pseudoalteromonas sp. US3C1013. Classification (GTDB taxonomy): domain Bacteria; phylum Pseudomonadota; class Gammaproteobacteria; order Enterobacterales; family Alteromonadaceae; genus Pseudoalteromonas; species Pseudoalteromonas undina. The sequence goes on from NZ_CP183076.1 coordinate 768,219, forward strand.
ATGAGCGCACCACCACCTGATGTTTTGCTAGTAATTGCTTTACTTTAAAATAGGGGCCAAATTTAGGAATATTAAGCTTACGGGCAATAGGGCATACCGCACATACGCAGCCATCGTTATTGGTAAGCACCACTACTGGTTTTGAACGAATTGCGGGGTCAAATACCTTTTCAGCACTGGCATAAAAAGCAACCGCATCAACTAAGGCATACATGAAAGTATCTCAGGGCTTTGCCGATGTAACCTAATTGAGCGAGTTACCACGCCTTCAAGCTGAAATTCATCAGATTCGGTTAATTGCACGGGTTTATAAGCAGCAGAAGCCGAGAGCAGCCGCGCATTGGTTTTATCTAGCAACTTACATACAAATAAACCATTTAAGTTCGCCACAATAACATCGCCATCTTTAGGAATCTCTGCACGGTCAACTAACAGTAAGTCGCCCTCAAAAATACCAATTTCTTGCATAGAGCACCCTGAGGCAACGCCAATAAACGTAGCATCTGGGTGTTTTATTAATAGCTCATCGAGTGATATCCCTAACTCACTATACTGTGCTGCAGGCGATTCAAACCCGCAAACACCGGCCTCTATATAAATGGGAATAACAAACATAACACAACCTAAAACGCACACACTGTATAAGTGTACAGTATATGCGTTTTATATTCGTTATGCCAAGTAATGAATGGCAGATCAATCCATGTTTTTGATCATTTGTTGGGCAGTATGTAAAAAGTCATTGATTTGCTGTGGGTTTAAGTTTTTACACATTTGCGCATTTACTTGCTGCTCGGCGGCTAATAGCTTGTCATAAAGCGAGCGACCTTCAGAGGTAAATGACAAAATAAAACAGCGCTTGTCGTGCTCACTGGCATCTTTGTTAATTAACTTTAATGCGATTAGCTCTTTCACTAAGCGTGCTATTTGGGCCTTGTCGCGCTGGGTCTGATTAACAATATCGTTAGCAGTGCACTGAGTTGTTGTTGCAATAATATGCAGGCAACGTACGTGCATTGCGTTTAAGCCAAGCTCGCCCGCATTAATAGCTTCGCGTATGGTAACGCGATAATTTTGCATTAAAGCAAATAATGTATTGGCTAATGAGATATGCATAGGGAATCCATAATGGTTGACAAAGTCAATTAAATTGATATAGTTGATTTTATCAACCAATGGGGCGTTGTGCAATTCATCTTTTTTAATGAGGTAAATTTATATGGGTAAAAAAGTACGCAAAGCAACAGTATTAAGCACAGAGCAAATAACCCCACATTTACAGCGCATTATTGTTGGCTCCGATGAGTTTAACGACTTGAACGCTCAATATATTGGTAACTACGTAAAGGTGCTTATTCCGCAAAATGGCCGCGTTGATTATAATATTAAAACTTCATGTATGCGTTCATACACTATAAGGCATATTGATGAGCACACCGGCGCACTTACCCTCGATTTTGTAATTAATATGCACCAAGGTCCGGCAACTAATTGGGCTAAAAAAGCAAAAGTAGGCGATGAGGTAGGTATAGCAGGACCAGGCCCTAAAAAGCTTGATAATTATGAACACTCACATTACATACTACTTGGCGATTTAACTTCGGTTAATGCAATTAAAGGCTACGTGCAACAACTGCCTAAAAACGCAAAAATTGACGCGGTTATTCATGCACCAACAAAAGATGATGTGATCAGCTTAGAGTCGCCGCGAGATGTAACTTGGTTAATAACACATAAACCAGATACAGATGTGATAAACGCATTAAAATCGGTGCCGCTTAGTGAGCAACAACCTATTGTATTTATGGCACTAGAGGCCGGATTAGTACGCAAAGCAAAAACCGTATTAACTGATGAATTAGCTATACCTCGCAGTCAAATTGTTTCATCGGGTTATTGGAAAAAAGGCCTTGATTCAGAGGCATATAAACTAAACCGCCAAAAAGCTGCAGCTAAAAATAGTTAACCTTGGTATCACTCAATCGCAACACCTTAGCTTTTCAAGATAAGCTGGCTTGAATTAGTTGTAATACACACCCATCTTTTATTTTAAACTCATTGTTTATGGCTAGCACGTCATAAATCGCTATTTAATTTGGAGATGCTACTTTGTTATCAACTATCCCTTTTTCATTACTAGAACTGGCGCCTATGCAAAAAGGGGCCACGGTTAGTGACACCTTAAACAAAAGTACAGCCTACGCACAAAAAGCAGACCAATTAGGTTTTAACCGTTTTTGGTTAGCCGAGCATCATAATATGCCTGGGATTGTTTGTGCCGCCACTTCAATTTTAGTAGGGCACATAGCCGGCAACACTAAAAAAATACGCGTAGGGTCGGGTGGAATTATGTTACCTAATCACGCGCCTTTAGTTGTGGCTGAGCAATTTGGCACCTTAGAGAGTTTGTATCCTGGTCGAATTGATTTAGGGCTAGGGCGTGCCCCAGGTAGCGATCCGGTGACCAGTCGCGCCTTAAATAACGACATTAGCCGCGCTGAAAACTTTCCTAATGAAGTGAGCGAGTTACAAACACTATTAGGCCCATACGAGGGAGCTAAGCGTGTACGAGCAATACCCGGTGAAAACACTAATGTGCCTATTTGGCTTTTAGGCTCAAGTTTATTTAGTGCCCAGTTAGCAGCGCAAAAAGGATTACCCTATGTATTTGCGGGGCACTTTGCACCGCGTTTTGTACATGATGCAATAGCCTTATATAAACGAGAATTTAAACCATCAAATGTATTAGCTAAGCCTTATGTAATGTTGGCATTACCTTTAGTGGCTGCCGATACAGATGAAGAAGCACAATACTTATCAACCACTTCAAAACAGCGAGTGCTATCATTAATTAGAGGCGACGAGTTGTGGTTAAAGCCCCCAGTTGAAACAATGGAAGGCTTGTGGAGCGAACAAGAGCGTACTCATGTTGAGAGCTTTTTAGGATTAAGTGTTACTGGTGGGCCTGCAAGTATTAAACACAAATTAGAAATGATCGTGAATCAGTTAGGGGTCGATGAGCTTATATTCACCAACGATTTATATGACGATGAAAAACGTCATCGAGCGTTACAAATCCTAATAGAAATAAAGAATTAAGTTGTTTATTAAGCAAGCGTACACTCAACCATTGTTAAACTAATAGTGAAATAAAGAATTGAGTTACAGATTGAGTAAAAATAAGTGATTTATATTTTCAATCGAACTGATTTAATTAATCTGTTTTAAGGATTTAATCAAGCACGTTAAAATAAAGTCATAATCTGTTAAGTTAACAACTAAGAGGTACACCGTGAAATCTCAAATAAATGTTGCTCCACACACATTCAATAAGCCTATGCACCCTAAAACTGCATTGATTGCTGAAGGTGGAGGCCAGCGAGGGATATTTACAGCCGGTGTACTTGACGCGTGGTTAGAGCAAAACTACGACCCGTTTGACTTATTTATAGGCACGTCTGCGGGCTCGCAAAATTTAACCAGTTATTTAGCGCGTCAAAAAGGCTACGCTAAACGCTTGATCAGAGGGCTTTCGCGTCATAAACGTTTTTTTCAATTAGGTCGTGGCCTAATGGGTAAACACATTGTTGACTTAGACTGGTATTTCGAAAAAACCACTGAGGTTAATAGAGCATTAGATTTTAAAACGGCAAAAAATAGCCTTGGTGATAGAGAGCTGCTGATCACTACAACCAACGCACGAGATCGTAAACCGTATTATTTATCTCCTACTGGCGATGGTAAACACTGGCGAGAACTATTAAAAGCCTCAAGTGCTTTACCTTTTTTGTATAAACAAGGTGTTCAACTCACTCCTTGGTTAGGTACTGATTCTGCAAATGAAAGCCCTGTAGTTGATGCTCAATCTCACCCTGATTTTTTCTTAGATGGTGGATTAGCTGCGCCTTTACCGGTACGCGAAGCGTATAATCGTGGCGCCCGTAAAATTGTAGTAATAAGAACGGTAGACACCGATTTTCAAGCAGAATCAGCGTGGGTACAAAAATTGAGAACACTTGCGAGTGCTTCGGGATATTGCCCAAAAACTCTCGACTATTTGTTACAACATGAACAAGCGTACTTAGACGAGCTTGAATTTATTGCTAATCCCCCAGATGATGCTGAAATTATTCAAATTTTTGCTAACGAAAAGCTACATAGCAAATTGTTAGGCAGCTCTAATGATGACCTCCGATTTGATCATAAATTAGGCTTGAAAGCGGGTCGTGATTATTTAAAAAACTATCATACAGAGTTAAACCGTTTCAGTGAGCCGCAATACGCAATGTAAGCAAGCCTCTAGGGCGTTTATAGCGCTAATTAACAAGCCGCATGCAAAGCAATATGCACCTACTGTATATTGCTTTGGCGTTAAACTTAGCCTGTAATTTTAATGGGTTAATAAAAAATACTGATCAAACTAAAACAACTCAAGCTAGCGTAATTACCACACACTGTAACGCATCATATTAATAATAAAACCAGTCTAGCATCATAACTCAACCACCAATCTCAGTTCATAAACTCACTGTGAGTCGACTTACCCTGCACAAAATTTAACAAAGCGTACTATTCTTATCTTGGAAATATAAGAGGCCGTATAATTTTAACGCAAGGCTTAGTGCTGCGTTGTTTGAAGCTACAAATATATTATTGATTTTTTTATAAAAAACGATAAGGTATGAGTGTGATTTTATATTCACAATAACTGAAATAAAATTCACGTGACGTGCGGTGCATTTATTGTTTTAAACACATAAAGATATAAATGTAGAGGCAAGCGGATATAAAAATAACAAATAAAGGACGGGTGATGTTTGAAACAGTAGTAAAAAGTGTCAATGGCCTTTTATGGGGCGAAGGGCAAGTACTTATTTACATTCTCCTATTTACCGGAATATGGTTTTCAGTACGCTTAAAAGCAATTCAATTAGTTAAATTTAAGCACATGTTTAGCCTGCTAAAAGGCAGTAGTAAGTGTAATAAAAACGATATTTCATCATTTCAAGCGCTCTGTACTGGGCTGTGTGCTCGAGTAGGCACAGGTAATTTAGCCGGAGTGGCTGTAGCAATATCACTCGGTGGTAGCGGCGCCATATTTTGGATGTGGGTCATTGCTATACTGGGTATGGCAACCGGATTTGCAGAAAGTATTTTAGGCCAGGTATATAAAATTCGCGACAGCAATGGCGAATTCAGAGGTGGCCCTGCGTATTATATTCAACAAGGCTTAGGCAGTCGTGCATTTGCTATTGTGTTTGCCGCCTGTTTGTTTTTAGGTTACGGCTTTACCTTTAGCGCCATGCAAACCAACACCATTACCGATGCACTAAATTACGCATTTGAAATACCCACTTTTTACTCAGGTGTTGTGATCACACTTTTAGCAGGCTCTATTATTTTGGGGGGCTTTAAAGCCATTGCCCGATTCGCCGAGCGAGTAGTGCCTGTTATGGGCATCGTGTTTGTGCTTGTTGCTGTAGTAATTACACTGATTAACTTTACCCAAGTACCTACCATGCTTAAAGATATATTTTTATCAGCGTTTGGCTTGCAAGAAGCTGGTGCAGGCGCCATGGGTGCAGCCATTAAAAATGGTATACAACGCGGTTTATATTCTAATGAGGCTGGCGCGGGAAGTGTACCGCACGCATCGGCTAGTGCCAGTCCAGTGCCAAACCACCCAGCGACACAAGGCTACATACAAATGTTAGGGGTGTTTTTCGATACCATCGTATTGTGCAGTTGTACCGCGGTTATTATTTTATTGGCCGATGTAGATATAAGCGGTGAAATGGAAGGCATACGCTTAACACAAAGCGCTATGACCTCACACTTAGCGCAAGGCGGCGTGTATTTTGTAGCCGCTGCCATTACTTTATTTGCTTTTACCTCGGTGGTTGCTAACTACGCCTACGCCGAAAGTAACCTCCACTTATTTAAGCTCGATAACAAAGTAGGGCGCGGTATTTATACTTTGCTTTATTTATCAATGATGTTGTGGGGCGCATCGGCTACCTTAAAACAAGTATGGGATTTAGCTGATATTGCTCTAGGGTTAATGACAGTGGTAAACGTTATCGCTATTATACTACTCACACCGACTATTTTGTCTGTTACTAACGACTACCACGCACAAAGAGACAAAGGCATAGAGCCTGAGTTTAAAGTAAAAAACGTAAAAGTGCAGGGCAAATGTGAAGACGGAATTTGGGATTAAGATTAAAGTTTAAAAGTTTTATATTGCATAAGTATTCATTTTTAAGTTTAGCTTTAACAACATTAAACTGCGACTCTACAGGTAGTATTTTTAGATGATCGACATTTATGCGGGTAAAACTGCAGCAAAAATAATAAACGAACAAGGTTTTAAACCCGAGATTTTTACCTCGTTTTTAGGGGCAAGTGGTGGCCCTAAATGGTTTACCTTATTTGGTTTAGACAAATATATATTTGGCGAATTTTTTAAACATCGCACCCAACCGCTTAATTTAATTGGCTCATCTGCAGGGGCTTTTCGTTCAGCCTGTTTTGCACAAAACGATCCAGTTGCAGCCATTAAGCGGTTAGCAAAATCGTATTCACAAACCCGATATTCTAGTAATAAACCAACGCCCGCTGAAATTACACTAAAAGCCCGCGCATTATTAGATGATGTATTTGGTGATGATGGCGTTACTGAAATTATAAATAATCCTGTTTTTAAAGCGCATTTTATAGTCGCAAAATCTAACGGGTTTATTGCCAGCGAACATAAATTAATACAGCTTTTGGGTTTATCAAAAAGTTATATGCTTAACAGAATTAATCGAAAATTATTAGGCTCGCAATATGAGCGTTTTATTTTTGGCGCGCCCAATAGTGATTTAAGTATTACTGACAGCTACAATTTTAAAACCAAAAATATCGCACTTACACAAACAAATTTAAAAGATGCCTTACTTGCATCGGGCTCTATACCACTTGTAATGCAAGGTATAAAAAATATTGCCGGTTCGCCACCAGGGATTTACCGCGATGGCGGCATTATTGATTACCACTTTGATTTAAAAATTAATAACCCTGGCTTAATTTTATATCCACATTTTAATTCAGATCCAAAGGCAGGGTGGTTCGATAAAAATTTAAAACGAAAAGTGTCACCACAAAATTACGACAATGTAGTGATGATCACCCCATCAAAAGAATTTGTAGCCGGCTTACCTTACGGGAAAATCCCAGACAGAAACGACTTTACTGATCTTGATGCAGACACGCGTATTAAATATTGGAACACCGTGTTTAGTGAAACTGAGAAATTAGCTGAAGTATTTGATAATAAATTAAATAACACTAGGTATGATTTATTATCATATTAGTTATTAAATTTACGGTACATAAGAATTGGAAAAAGGGCGATAAGCACTTTTTATCAACGAGTTGAGCCCTTGTAAGGGTTAATTATTTATAATCCTGTAGAGATTCTCTTATTTTATTAAAATAATAAGATAAGACAGCAATTGAAATCGTATTATCGATTCCTTTAAAATGATTTAATAAAGTTTTATTTATCATTTCCAAAATAAGAACAGTACAATCTATTGGTGTTTCAAGTCCTATATGATTATTACCAATATTGAGAAATTGATCATTTCCCTTAGCTGATAAACTATAGAACATACTTTGTGAACTAGAGTGTAAATTTTGATTAGCTAATTTTGCATATGGCTGTAATTGGTCAATACCTACAGACTTTTCAATTGCTCTGAACCCAGGTGGCCGGCCTTTATAATCAATAAACCCAACTACCCAACCATAATCGGAAACAAAGTCTTTACTATATTTAAGTTTTAATTCGTCAACTCTTATCTCTAGTTCTTTAAAGTTATCCATGTCTATAGTGGTATTAGCCAATCTATTTGGATACTTATTTTTCATTTCTAAAAGGATTTTGCTAGAGTTAAATTTATCAACTATATTGTGGTCATAAAATTGAATTGCGCATTTTTCACCATTATCTTTTATAAACATTAATGTAGTAGATACTTCGTATAAAGTTCTCCACCTAGAAATCGCTGCGTCAGCAAAGCCATTATTTAATAGGGCTAAGATTTCTTTTGAAACTAAACATGCTCTTGCGTGAAGATTAAGTAAGACTGTAGTTAGAACAATTTCGTTTTCATAGTTTTTGTCTGGATTAAATGATGAAGCATTAACTTCACTCAACCAACAGGTAAATGATACATACCTTTCAAGCAAAGCAATTTGTAATTGCCAAATATCTTTATGTTTTTTATTGAAGTTAGAGAGCTGAGAAGAATTAAAGTTAACTAGAGAATCACCAACAAAAAAGAAATTAATTGCTTTTAACAAGTTTTGACTAGCTTGGGATGAAAAGTCCTTTACTTCTGATTTTGTAAAAGAACTATCAGAGCCATTTTTTAATAGCTCTTTATATAAATCTTCAACAGCAGTTTCGACAATATCTTTTGAATGCATAGAGTTCCTAAAATTAAAATTTCAGAAGTAATTAAAAATTTAAGTAATTAGTTTGATCGACTTATAATTGAAAGTTCAGTAATCAGTCTTATTGTAACACGTAATAATTAAATTATAATTGCAAAGCTTAAGTCCCATAAATTACGGTACGTAATATATAAGAAAAGGGCGAAAAGCCCTTTTTTATTAGTAGTTTAGATTTGCTGTCAAATGTGACAGTTTGACCTAGTTGTTACCTTTAAGATTAAGAGTTCTAGTAGACATATCTGGCGGATTTGAAGCTCTCTCACATGCACCATCCATCATGACTTTGTTGGTTTCGGTACGTGAAGAATTATATTCACCTCTCCAGAATGAACAAATTTCATTGTTAGTTCTCTGGGCATTCCTTATCACTGCTTCTCTTTGGGCGTTTTGCCTACTGATAATTTGATTTCGGTTTTTTTCTTTCAAAGCTTGAGTTTGGGCTCTAATTGCTGCACTTTTAGCCTCTAACCTAGATTGCTTCATAGCTGAACTTGCAGCATCAGCAACAAGTTTTATTTTATATAAATCAACGGCTTCATCGACTCCCCAAATTGTTAAACCAGCAAGAGTAAGTGAGAAGTATAGTTTTAAATAGTTTAATTCCATTTAGCTTCCTGTCCTTTCAGATATTTCACCAATAATATTAAGTAATTGGTCTTGTAAGTCAGATAAATAATTATCCTGTGTTTTATGATTTTCCTTGAGGGTTTTGTACATGGACTCTGATTTTCTAGCAGACCATTTATAACGATGAACGAGCTGAACATCAGAGGGTTTAACTTCGCCCCAAGGTGTACTCATTGTATGATCATCTACAGAAATTTTACAGTCTGCCCATGCTCCAGTAGCAGGTAAATAACCTCGATAAATAATAGCTGTTAGTTTTTCCACTGGGAGACTGGCTTTACCTGATTTCACATAGCGCCTTACTTGCCTTTCACTTACGCCCAGTTCTTTGGCACCTTTTGCATAATCATAGCCAAATAAAGAAAGAAACTGTTTATGAAATTCTGATTTAAACATTGTGATTTTTACTCCTTTTAAAAAAATCACAATGGTTAATCATTATTTAACTCCGAATAGGTTTATCAGGGGCGCAAGCGCGGTATCGAGTAACTAAGGGCAGGGGTTGCGCTTCGCTTAGTTACGACCGATTTACGGTAATGCTAAATTAAAATTTGTGTGCGGTCTACATGGCTAAAGCCATCGGTGTATTAAACAGCCTTTTTCATACGGCCAGTTGTAATACTGCGAGCCATAAAAGGTATATGGTCTGGATTATCAATTAAAAAATCTACCATCTGCTTTATCTCAATTTCTGAGTTATCAGGTATCCAAAGGGTTACTTTTTTTAACCCTTTGCCTTTTTGCTTTTGTTCGTACTTTTGATTTCTAGTCATAGTGTCACCAGTGACGGGGTTGTTATGTATGGAATTGACTGTGTAGCAAGGACACCTCCCGCGAGCGGGTCCCTCCTCACTACTCTGTCAATTCATTACTTTCATCGAATACTTCCACTGTTGGAGAATCGCATGTTAAAAAATCATGATAAGAATTATATTTAATTTCAATCATACAGCTAGACCTAACAACTACTGAGTAGCCTGCAAGCATTAAGTCCCTAAGTGATAAATTAAATATGTGCTGTCCATTTTGGCTGGCGCTTAGATAATAGTTTTTAGTTAACTTGCCTAGTTCGGTATATTCTCCCCAACCAGCAATATGAAGCGCAACTTTATAAAATGGGTGCTTTTGTTTTTCTGGTTCACGTTCTTCAGGTTTAGGCACTTCTTTTGGAGCAGTAGCGCTTTTGTTTATTGGAATTTGTGAGTGTGAAAGAGTGTTAGGCGCTGGTTCTTGAGCGTTAGCAGGTGAAGAAGTTGTAACAGCTGCCTGTAGTTCCTTTGTTTTTTTTGCTTTTTCTTCAAGACTTTCACCTCCTGAAAGAGCGCCAATTATTATAAATATACCTAAGGGAACTGTGATTACTGCGCCCCAGATACTCCAGTGGTTATACCATTTTTTAATGTCTTTGGTTATGGCTTCCTGAACAGATTTATTGTTCTTAGTATGGCTGGTATAAAATGGAAAATAACGGCTTTCATATACCCGTTCGTCAGTTCTAAAAACTGATGAGTTTGTAGTACCTACGCCATCATGAACTTTTAAGATATATTTATCATCTTGACCCATATGTGATTTTTTTATACAGCGATATGACATTTGTATCATATCCCTTATATCTCGATTTACTTTCCTAAAGTTCTGAGTAATTAGCATAATGTCAAAACCATAATGACGGTGCATACTAAAAAACTCAGTTAGTTCTTTTTCTGTGCCGGTACTGGGCATGGCCAAGTGGCACTCATCTATAAAAAAGTAAACTTTTTGGCCTTGTTCGTTTTGCCAATTTTCATATTGTAAGTAGTGGTCTTTCTTTGAAAATGGACGCTCTCCGCCATAATTATGAAATTCACCGTCTACTATTTCAATTAAGTCTCTGCAATATTCACCGTATACATCGCAAAACTTATCAACGTTTAAGGGTAAGTTTGTTACTACTTTGCGTTTATCTTTTGTGACTGTGGGTATGATATGAGTAACAACAGCTTCATAACTTTTTCCTCCCCCTGGTTTACCTTGTATTCCGTTTATCATAATTAGCTCCCTAGTCTAGTGAATGGTATAAGTTGCAGTAATATGCGAATAGTTACAGCGGTCATAATCATAGTAAGTGCTTGAGGAACACCGATAGAAGACATAAACCACTGCAAACCAGAGGGGATACCTGATAGGTAAGAAGTTATATCTAAGGTATCAAAGTATGAGTCCATACCAGTCAACGCTAAGTGTGAAAGGTCTAATATCTGCTCAAAAATCCACGTAAATAAATCTTTGTAAATTTCATGAACAGATAAAACGATACTCCAAAGGAACTGCTTAAATTCGTTCCACGTTGTTGCTAACCAATCCAACATATTAACCTCCAAATATAATTCTTCGACAAACAAAAGCGGCAGTTATAAATATACAAATTCTTAAAAATGGCATTAAGCGCTCCCAATTTGGATCTAAAGTTTTACAGCCCAAATTAACGAGTACATCAAAACAAATATTCATTTCTGGTGCAGAACCGCCAGAGGTAAGGCGAAATTGTTTTAAAAAAACAAACAAACCTGTCTGTCCGATTAAGTCGCTTTTTTCGTCCCAAACTCCCTGCCAACCGTTTTCATAAGATGATTCGTAAAAGCTAGAAGAGCCCTCAGGGTTGAATGAATCGCCTATATCAGTTTCAGAAATTGAATCTAAAATACCTTTTGTATTACCCGCAATAACATCAGTGTTATCAGCAGTTAGTTTTGTATTTTTTTCTACACCAGTAAGTAAACCATTTGATTTATCTTGACCTTGCTTAATACCCTGAATACCTGAGTTAATACCGTCTAGTGTTTGATTTGTTTTGTTAATTTTGCCACCAATAAAACTTAACTCGCCTGATATATTATCTAGACGGTTATTTGTAGAAGTCATATCTGGATTTTCGGGAGTTGGGTTTGGGTTTTCATTATCAGGTGTATTAGGTTTACAACGACCATTTTCGCAAGTTTCATCTTTATCAGGTACACCATTTTGGTTTTTATCATCAGGTTTACCATCACCGTCTTTATCGTCATATGTACAGAAATAAACACCATCCATAGAACCGCAACCAGCTGGGCATTGATATTGTTGTTGGCCGCTAACAACTATTGCGTTGCACCCCTCATTTGGATCAACATCACAAATGAGGACTTGGCCTTGAGAACCGTAGTTATAACAATTGTCGTCACCACCATCAGGAGTAGGTTCTGGTGTTGGTTTGTCACCGTAGTCATTTTCATCACCATCACATGATTTACCAGTAGCGATGAAATTATCGTGACCTTGTTTGAATTGGCATTGCTGACCTGTAGTTGGATTGGTATAACAAGCATTTTCACCAGCTTGACCAACGCCTGATTTGTTAGGTAAAAATGAATTATTGCCAAATTCTGAACAGGGTTCTGGCTCTGGAATAAATTCTTTTGCACACATTTTTTGTCCAGAATCAGATGTTACTAATATATTGTAATTAGGATAAGAATTAGGAGGACATACAGGTATTGAATTTGAACCAATAAAAGAAACTGATATTGTGCTATTTTGGGTAGCTGTCCATTCTTGAGGAGTGCCTTGTTCATTACCAAATGTACAAACAGCATTTATATTATAATTTTTACCACCTGTAGAAACAATGTTGTTCGCAACACAACCCTCGACAAAACCACTAGATAAAGAAGATAAAAAAGTATCTGCTAAAACTTCTAAGGCCTGAGAATCGGAGCCTTGTGGAGCTTCGAGTCGCGGGCAATCGGTTTTATTAATGCGACATGAGTATTGGAATAAATCTTTGTCTTCCATTTTTGGAGGTTTTAAATCACTCATATCAGGTGCCGAAGAAACAAAAAAAGCGCTAATAAGCGCCAGTGTGTATATTAAAATTTTCATTGGCAGTTATCCCCAACCGAAATTTCGACAAACTATAAAACCAGCTAAAGCCCCTATCATCGCTATAATAGTGAGGATAAGGGCGACGATTAAGCCGCCCATAATTAACTCCTTAAATTAAACCGCTTTAATAGCACGTTTACCTAAGATGCCACCTTTAAACGCCATTGCTACACCAACAACGATAACCATTGCACCTGTAACGAATGCTGCTACTGTTGTTAAATCTACTGCTGCGAATATATCAGCCATGATAATTTCCTTAATTTTAAAGTAATTTAATAACCTTTTTGGCAACCTTTGCTTTATAGGATAAGAAGCCAAAAAATATTATGAAGCCGAAGCCCCAAGTGAATGACCCTGCAATATCCAGAGCCGTTATCTGAATGCTTTCAACATATGAAGCCGCTTCATGTGAGGGTACAAGAACGTAACCAGAACATTGTTCAAGTGTTTCACTTGTAGCGGTTAATGTGCCGTCAGCATTCAAATAAATACATTGCATAACTAGCTTTTAACCTGCTTTGTTTCTATAGGTAAGCTATGTAAGCGGAAACCTTTCCAATCCATTTGACGTGCTACGTTAGCACCTTCGTAATATTCAATATTGAGCAATACTGGCTTTAAGCCCCAGCCGTTAGGGTCAGATTGCAAATTCTCCAATTGCTGATAAGTACCATCGTTAAATTGGTCAGCAGATACCTTTACAGATAAAATTTGAGCTGGGTTTTTTGTATGAAGTTTAAATTCGCCAGTTGTAGGCAGGGGAGCACCTTTATCATCTGTACGATTAACTTTTACTAGGTCTGTAATAGCGCCTTCAATATTCATAATTTCTCCAATAGGGTTTAGTTTTATTAATAGTTACAGTTAATGACACAAGTCCAAGCTCGCGACTTCGTCGCTCGAAATGTTGCCAGCCAAAGCTTCGTAATCCATGAATAAGCACATGTTTTGATAATCCTCAAGAACGCACGCCTCAAGAAACTGCATGTCTTCATCACTAGGTGCGAATAAGCGGCCGTCATCGTGCCAACCTTGTATTTGTTCAGACACACCGCACATGATTTTACGTTGTGATTTAATATCTTTTTCAGTGAGTATCTGGGTGGTACCGCGTCGAGTAATTACTACAACAGCATCCCAAGCAACGCCTAAAATTCGGTTAGCTGGTTGGTCGCCATATTTAGTGGCAAAGTAGGGTGATTTAGATTCACTGCGGCTAACCTCGCCAGTAATACGGTCAACAATATCGGGCAATTGGTAGTGAATGCGTAAAGTTTGGTCTTTGCGTTTAACTTGTACGCCACCCATTGCAAGGCAAAATGCTTTCCAATCTGATGAATCAGCAGCTTGGCGTACCTTTTCAAGTGCGTATTTTGAAACTGTGTCTAGTGTTGTATTCATTGCGTTTGCAACCTCACATTTGCCAGTATCACCTTGGCCTAATCGTCTAAGTTCACGCCAAAGGGTGACTGATGGTCCACCAATTTGCTGAAAACGTCTAATATCAAAAGTGCTTGCCCAAGTAGATGCACGTTCTGCCGCATCGGCTGGAAGTATTTTCATTTCACCCGCTTGCGAGCAAATTACTTTGTCTATGCTGTCACCAGTCACGGCTTTAGTAATATATTTAGCAATGTAACCAGCAGCAGAGCCTTTACTTTTATTAATCGTAATGGCCTTAAAGCGAGTGGTGCTTGTTCTAAATTCGGTTGGTGTATCTTCGGTACAAAGCTTTTTAAGGATTGAGCGAACTTGTATAGCATCACCTTTTTCCATGAATAAAAGCATGTGCCAGTGTGGGCAACCGTCATGATGCGGTTCAACAACGCGAAACCCATAAGGGCGTAAATTTTGTTTTGAGAATAGGGCGCGGGCACGTTTCCAAATGCCATTAAAATATTCTTGTGCATCTTGAGGTGTTGAACCATCGTATTTATTATTTGGTCGACCTGTATGGTGAACAGCATGAAATCGACTTGGTGCTGATAATGTGTAGAACTCACCGCGATGGCCATGCATGTCTGCTAGTTCTTCAAAGCCACGAATGCGAACCATTAATTCAGCCGCTTGTTGTTTACCAGATGTGTGTGAACGTTCAATAATTGATTGCAGTGTTTCGAACTCATCAAACGGGTTTGCATCGTTTGGAACAACAAATAAATCAGACATTATTTCAGCTGATTTGCGCTTACGTTCTCGGCGGTTCTGGATGGTTGGTTGTGACACATAAGCACTTGCTTTTTTATGTACGAGTCTCAAATCACGGGCTAGCTGTTCGATAGTAAACGCTTGGATTTTACGTAACTTACGACGCCAGAAAATTGGGTCAGCAAAGCGGTTTAAAATACCTGTTAAAGAGTCTGCTGCAAAGTGTGTGCAATACGGTGCAACTAGTTCAGGCTCTTGAATATCAAAGGAATTTAAGTATTTAACCAGGATGTTAAATACTGATAATGTGTGGCCATTTTTACTTATTTTCAGCTCACAATAACGGGCTTTTTGCTCTGCAATTTCGCATAATTCATCGTCTGAACATGATAAATTAATATGACCGTGTTTAAAATTCCCAAGGGTTAAGACGGTATCAGCAGACTTTAAACGCTTGTTTGCTTCAGCTAAATTGTTGAATTTTTCAGCCAAAAAGTAACCGGTGCTAAGCATATGTGCGAGGTTAGAGTGACGTTCAAAAATACGATTTCGCCATGATTCAAAGTCGAAAAAACGTTCTTTCATTGGCTTAGAAAGGTTTGCAAAAATGTCTTTTGCAGTGCATGAAGGTCGTAAATTTGCCGTTAAATTCATTGCTGTATTTAGCGGGAAAACTTGAGCGTATTGGGCGTTAGATAGTACGTTCATTGGATAGCCTTTACTTTTTTATAGATAGGAGTGCGGACTAAAATGAAGTTTAAAATTATAAAAATAACAGGGAATAAAGAATAAGATAAAAAATCAAATGCTATATCATACTCTTGGTATGCAATGGAAAGTAAGCCAGATAATAAAAACGTAAATTGAAAAACTAGAACAAAAAAATATGAAATTTGAACTAGTAATGGATTTAGTGTGTTTTTAGTGGAACTCATATCCGTATTTCCCTGTTAAAATATCATTTGTCAAAGATGACAATTTGTCGAAGTGTAATTGTCATCTTTGGCAAATGCAAACTTTTTATTTAACAAGATTTAAAGTTATAATTAGAAAAGTGAGGAGAACACCATGAACTTTAGTTACGAACTAATTGAAAAATATAAAATTTTTAAAGGTTATACTCAAGATAAACAAGTTGTTTCAGATTTTACTGAGTTTAACTCAGGGAACCTAACTCAAATCAAGCAAGGTAAGCGTCATTTAACAGCGAATCAATGCATCTTTATGGCTAACACGGTTGGTATGGATCAAAAAGAAGCACTACTTAAACTTGCTATAGAAAAATCAAAGTCTAAGGAAGAAGGTAAAATCTGGTCTGATATTGTAAAAAAGATTAGTGCAGCATGTGTAGCGCTAACACTAGTTGCAGGACTGGCGAATGCTCCAACTGAGGACGCATTTGCGTAATAGCGATAGCCCATAAATTACGTTATGTTAAATTGATTGAATTAAATTAAAGTGGGCGTAATCCATAAAACTAGCCCACTTATGATAGGGTTTTGATAGCTTAGTTTAGCTCAGAATCTACCCAAAATTTAGTGCCTTTTAAAACGGCTTGTAGTGCAAGGCCACTTTCGGTTAAAGAGTAAACAGTAACTTGGTCAGCAATAGCTTCGGCAACTAAAGCGCCACCTTTATCTTGGTATTTTGCAGCAGCATCGGCATTACCACCGAACGCCCAACCATGTTTAATAAATCTATTTAACGCTGCTTGATCGTGAAAAACCATCACAATATTGAAATCTTTAACACCTAAACCTAAGCCTAAACCAGCTTCGCCCATATTCATATAGGTAGATTTTCCGGTTAGGTTATTTTTTACTACACCGTACCCACCACCAAAACTGGCTAAAATAACGTTTACATTGGCATTATCAAATACAGCATAACCGGCAGAGTTTGCAATTTGAGTTTTAACATCTGGTTTTTTTTCGTATAGAGCAGTTAATGTATTCGATTTCATACTTTGTACTAAAGCACGTTTTTCTCCAGGAGAAGCACTGCCTGTAGTAGCGCAACCGGTTAATAAAACGCTAATAACTAACATGCTCAACAGAAGTAATTTTTTCATGATTTTTCCTTTAATAAGGTATATGGTTAATAAATCTGCATTTAGCATAAATATCAAAATTTCACTAAGTCCAATACTAGACAGTATCGGACTTTAAGGTTAATCTATAACTCTATTATTTTCTTATATATTTTACTATTATGCTTGTTGCTCTGGTCGATACATTAAAACAATTACGTTATCAAATAGCTCACCTTGAAGATAATACACTCCAATCAGAATATCCAGAACTAGCCTCTTTTATACAGCAAGTCAGCTTGACTGTAACTGAATCAAAGGCCGACCTTAACTTTTTATACCAGTTTTTATATGTTTATGGCCGAAAATCAGAAGCAACTTATAGTCGTTTTCGCAATGAATTAGAACGATTTTATTTGTGGTCATGGCTTATAGCTGAAAAATCAGTATTCGATTTAAAGCGTGAAGATATTGAGGCGTATGTTGATTTTATGGTCGAGCCGGATAAAAAGTGGGCATCAACTTCGGTGCAGTGGCGCTATAAAGATGAGCAAGGAGTACGTAGGTTAAACCAAAATTGGCGCCCTTTTATGCAAAAAGAATCTATTGCGAGTCAGCAAACATTATCCGCAATGTTTACTGCACTTAATGTATTTTACAAGTTCGCTATTTTAGAAGAAAAAACCTTCGCTAACTTTGTACCTGTAGTTAAAAAAAATAGCCCTTATTTAGTAGTGCAATCGCAGATTCAAATTCCCGATACATTGAGCGATATTCAATGGGAATACGTATTTGGTGTAACACGTGATCTGTGTGAACAAAAACCAGAGTATGAAAGAAACCTTTTTACCCTCGCCTGTTTAAAAGGATTATATTTACGTATATCAGAATTATCAGAGCGTCCACAATGGTCACCTGTTATGTCTCATTTTTGGCAAGATAACGATGGCTTTTGGTTTTTACGTATAATGGGTAAGGGTAATAAATTACGAGATGTAACTTTAAGTGATGATTTTCTTGAGTATTTAAAACGCTACCGGTTATACCGTGGTTTACCTGCCCTGCCCCGTGTTGACGAATCCGACCCGTTAGTGCATAAAATTCGTGGCCAAGGTGGTATGACAGTAAGACAAATTCGTCGTTTAGTACAACAAAGTTTTGATATTGCTCAGCAGTCATTACTTGATGATGGCTTTAAAGATGACGCGGAACAATTAGAGGCGGCCACTGCACATTGGCTTCGACATACCGGTGCAACACATGATGCACAAACTCGACCTTTAAAGCATTTATCTGAAGATTTAGGTCACGCAAAAATAGCCACAACCGATCAAATATATATTCAAACAAATATTAAAGAACGGGCAAAATCTGGAATAAAAAGGAAGATTTAATGGAATACTTAATTATTGCTTTTATTGGTGCATTATTTTTAATTTATTCTATAACACTACGCCAATTAGAAAAAACAGAAATTACCGGGCCGATGTTTTTTGTTATAGGGGGGATGCTGCTAGCATTGATAGCTCCAAACGAAAGTGAAAATTTTAAAAATGGCTTACGGTTTTTACTACCCTTTATAGAATTAACGCTCAGTATCTTTTTATTTACCGATGCAGCAAAGTCAAAATTAGGAGTATTAAGGCATAGTTTTCAATATCCTAGTTTACTTTTATTTGTTGCCTTACCATTAACTTTATTACTCGGGATTGTAACCGCGTTATTTTTATTTGCTGAGCTTTCATTAATTCAAGCAGCACTTATCGCAATTATATTAACCCCAACCGATGCGGCGTTAAGTAAGGGATTATTAAGCAATACAAAAGTGCCTGAAAAAATACGCGAAGGTATTAATACAGAAAGCGGTTTAAACGATGGCTTATGTGTGCCTATATTTTTAATATTTATTCTGCTCGCAAAAAATCCTGAATCTGCAATTACTGCAACACAAACGTTAAGTGTATTTGGTAGAGAGTTGGGAGTTGCATTATTAATTGCATTTGCAAGTATTGCTGTTTTTATTCCGTGTTTAAACTTTGCAATGAAGCGTCATTACTTTGCCCAAAACACTAGCCCGTTTTTACTATTGGGTTTTGCTATGGCTGTATTTTCACTTACGCAATATTTTCATGGCAGTGGATTTATTGCCGTATTTGTAGCGGGGCTTTTATTTGATAAATACGCGAGCACCAAAATAAACAAAGAGCTGATTGAAGACTCAGAGCATATAGCTGACTTTTCCTCTTTAATGATTTGGTGTTTATTCGGTTTTGTTTGTGCTTATTTAGTGATCCCGAAATTAAATACTGAAATAATAATTTATGCGCTACTTAGTACAACACTGATCAGAATAATTCCTGTTATGTTGTCATTGCAATTTACGTCATTAAAAATAAAAGAGCGTTTAACGTTTGCTTGGTTTGGGCCACGAGGATTGGCTTCGATTGTTTTTACTTTAATGGTTATTGATACACAAATAGAAAATAAATTTCAAATTGCGACCATTGCTATGACCACAATTTTATTTAGTGTATTTATTCATGGTATTAGTACAAAACCGATTGCAGACAGTTTTGCTAAAAA